>JAQUQE010000020.1 GCA_028716225.1 Dehalococcoidales bacterium
AGCACCTGATAAAAGCCGACTTTGAAGTGGCCTTGGAACTGGCTACCCAGCTGGATTTTCTCTTTGATAAGGGTACTTTCGATGAAAAGAGATTGATCTGTGAGACGGTTTTCAAATGCCTCTATGTGGAAGAAGGCAAGGTGACCAAGGCCGAACTCAATGCCCCCTTCGCGATCATCGCCTCAAGAGCCAAAGGTTCGGGAGCTGTTCCGAATGGTGGAGCTGAGGGGATTCGAACCCCTGACCTCCTCCTTGCAAAGGAGGCGCTCTCCCTATTGAGCTACAGCCCCATTCGTTACCGGTAATTATATACAATTAGCGGCCTTACTGGCAATTTGCCCGGGCTGATTATGTGATAAACTGTTATCCATAAAAAGACTGGAGGACCGGATGACCATAGCCCATATTCTGATCCTGCTGGCGACCGGCGCCGGCGTCGGTTTTGCCGGCGGCCTGCTGGGGGTAGGCGGCTCCTTTATTATGACGCCGGTCCAGTATCTGGTTTTTGCCGATATGGGTATTCCGGTCGATATCGCCGTCAAGCTGGCTTTCGGCACCAGTATGATGGTTATTTTACCTACCGCCGCCAGCGGTACCTGGAGACACCACAGGGAGGGTGCGGTCTGGTGGAGGGCGGCCGTTGTCATGGGGATGTGTGGCCTGGCCGGCGCTTTCGGCGGAGCGACCCTGGCCAGTTACCTGCCCGGGGCAGTCCTGAAGCTGGCCTTTGGCATCGTAGTCATGGCAGCCGGTGTCGGGATGCTCGTCCGCGGGCCGGTAGAGGCTGGCCAGCCGCCGAAGGATAACCCCTGGCTCTGGGCGGCCTGGGCGGCCCCGATCGGGGTGATCAGCGGGCTGGTTGGTCTCGGCGGCGGCGTACTGGCTGTTCCGGTAATGGTGCTGGCGCTTAAGTTCAGGATCCATAGTGCCATTGCGACATCATTAGCCTTTGTCATGTTTACCAGCATCGGGGGCGTGATCGGTTATATTGTCAACGGGCAGGGCATCGCCGGGCTGCCCTTGCACTGCCTGGGCTATGTTCATCTGGAGGCTTGGGGCCTGCTGGCGGCGACCAGCATCGGCATGGCGCAGCTCGGGGCAAGGGCTACCCATCGTGCCCCGGCCCACCGCTTGAGATACGCATTTGTCGCGGTGATGTTCTATCTGGGCTTAAGGATGCTCGGCGTCTTCGGTTGAGTGCTCCGGCCTGAACTAGCTGTTGCTAACCCCCCAGAACCACCCTGCCGATCTGGTAGATGACGGTAGCGGCGACCCAGGCAACGGCACAGGTGTAGCCGATGGCGAACCAGGCCCACTTTGCCGAGGCTTCGCTGCGTATGGTGGCGATGCTGGCGACACAGGGAACGTAGAGCAGGCTGAAGACCATAAAGGAGAAGGCAACCAGCGGCGTCCAGCCCAGTTGAGATGCCAGAGCACCACCCAATCCTGCTTCTCCAACGGCGAAGATGGCTCCCAGGCTGCCGACCACGATTTCTTTAGCCAGGAAGCCGAAGACGAGGCTGGCGGCTGCCGGCCACTGGGCAAAGCCGCAGGGGGTAAATACCGGTGCCACGGCACTGCCTATCCTGCCCAGGATGCTCCCGGCGCTGGCGTACTCTACGCCCCAGGGTAGACTGGCCAGCAGCCAGACCGCTACCACTGCGGCGAAGATAATGGTGCCCGCCCTCTTCAGGAAGTGCTTGCCCCGCTCCCACATATGAATCATTGCCCCGTGGAAGGTAGGCAGCCGGTATGGCGGCAGCTCCATAACGAAGTGCCCCGATTCCCCGGCGAAAAGGCTCTTGCGCAGAATCCAGGCGCTGAAGATGGCGATGCCGATGCCGATCAGGTACATTGCGAAGACGACCAGTCCGGCGCGGGCGGGGAAGAAGACTCCGGCGAGGAGGACGAAGATGGGCAGGCGGGCTCCGCAGGACATGAAAGGGGTGACCAGCATCGTGGTCAGCCTGTCCTTGCGATTTTCTATCGTCCGGCAGGCCATCACGGCGGGAATGGTGCAGCCGAAGCCCAGTATCATGGGGATAAAAGAACGCCCGTGCAGCCCTATCCGGTGCATCACCCGGTCCATAACGAAGGCGGCCCGGGACAGGTATCCACAGTCTTCCAGGACGGATATGGCGATGAAGAGCAGGAATATCGGCGGTATGAAGCTGATTACCGAGCCGACGCCGCTGATGATGCCATCGCCGAGTAGAGAGCTCCACCAGTCGGGAGAGATGCCCTCCGCTATTCCGGCAAGGCTGCCGAAGCCGGCATCGATCAGACCCATCAGCGGGCCGGAGAGGGTAAAGACGAACTGGAACATCCCGTACATTATGCCCAGGAAGATGGGGATGCCCCAGATGCGATGGACCAGCACCCGGTCTATCTTATCCGATGTGGTAGCCTTCTCTATCCGCGGCTTTTTCAGGGTATCCTTGAGCAGGCCGCTGATAAACCCGTATCTCGCACCGGAGATTACCGTCTCCGCATCGTCGCCGAGGACGCTTCTTAAGTGGCCGATGCTCTTGTCTTTAGCCTGGATTATCTCTTCCCGACTCATCTATCGAGCCCTATCTTTTCCAGCACTTCCCCGTCCTCTTCCAGCAGCTTTATCGCCAGCCAGCGGGGCGGAAATCGCTGCGACAGCTCTTCATCCCGGGCGATCAGTGATTCCAGCTCCTTGATGTGTTCCTCCAACTCGTTGCCGTAGAAGAGCTTTACCTTTTCTACTCCGGATCTGCCCTCGAAAGCATCCACTATTGCCTGGAGCAGCCGGTCGTTGCTGCCTTTTTTCTTGGCGACCATCGGCACCACCGGCGCCCCCAGTTCCCGGGCCAGCTTGTCAACGTCGATCTGGTAGTCCCTGGACTGGGCGATGTCCATCATGTTCAGGGCGACTACCAGGTTGGCCTCCAGTTCGATGAGCTGGACGGTAAGGTAGAGGTTTCTCTCCAGGTTGGAGGCGTCCAGAATGTCCACGACGACATCCGGTGCGCCTTCCAGGATGAAGTTCCGCGCTACCACCTCGTCGGGGGAGTAGGCGGTCAGGCTGTAGACGCCGGGCAGGTCGACTACTTTTACCTGATAGTCTCCGTATCGGTAGCCGCCCTCTTTCTTCTCGACGGTTACCCCGGGCCAGTTCCCCACATGCTGATGGGCTCCGGTAAGGTTGTTGAATACCGTTGTCTTGCCAGCATTGGGGTTGCCGGCCAGGGCAACGGTTATCTTTTTAGCCATTGCCTGTTATTTCTACCATAATCTTCAGGGCGACCCCGTGGCCGAGGACCAGTCTGGAGCCCCTGAGGTCGATCAGGATCGGCCCGGGCATCTGGCTGTTGATTACCTTCAGCTTTGTCCCCGGAGTTAGGCCCATATCGGCCAGCCGCTGCACCAGCCCCCGGCCGCCTCTAATCTCAGCTACCGTAACTTCTTCGTAGGGATTAATCATCGCCAGCGGCAGAGACTTCCCGCTCATCTAGTCTACCTCCACCTGCACGTTGATTGCTTCTTCCTTGCGCAGCGACAGCTGATAGCCCCGCAGCCTTATCCAGATGGGGTCTCCCATCGGTGCGATGCGCTCGACCACAACCGCCGCCGGCGGGATTACTCCCATATCCAGGATGCGCCGGTGGACCTGACCGTTGCCGCCTATCTTACTGATGCGGCCATGCTCACCTACCCTCATCTCACCTAAAGTCTTGATCGTCATTCCTCTTTCCCTTTCTTCTCGAACCCTTTTTCAGGCAACTGTAGCATTAGCTGCTTCCTGTTCCGACGGCATTTAGCGCAGTAACCGGTCATCTGCACCTCTGCATCGATGATCTCAAAGCCCTTCTTGCGGCTGATTTCCCGCTTCATATCCGAACACAGCCCGCACTCGAACTCGATTACCTGGCCGCAGCCCAGACAGACCAGGTGGTGGTGCTCTGCGGATGTCTTCACTTCGTAGTGATGGTGGGACTCGTTGAAGTGAAGCTCCTGTATCAGCCCCAGTTCCTTCAGGGTACGCAGATTCCGGTATACCGTGGACAGGCTGAGGTTGGACTGTATCTGCCGGGCCTGGCTGTAGACTTCATCGGCATCCAGATGTTCGCCGCCACGGTTGATAATATCCAGGATCAGCGCCCGCTGGCTGGTCATCCTCAGTCCGGCCGAACTCAGTGCCGTACGCTTAATGACGGTACTCGATTTCTTAGATACCATTCTACTTGTCGCTAATGCTTATTATTTGCAATAATTATAGCGTATCGGTACCAGGCTGTCAATTTTTTGGCCAAAGGAATTCGATATCTTGGGGGTTGGTGCTTCAGGTTTCCAGGATACTCTTTATCGCCGGTAGGGCATGCCGGGCCGCCCGCTTGCCCTGGAGGATGCACTCCCGGGCCCGGTTAAAGCTCCCGGGCAGGATATGCCCCACTTCGGGGTTAATTATGACATCGGCTTCCCTAAGTCCGTCCAGCGCCGCCTGATAGCCCATAATATATATCATCCGTACCACGATGCTGAAAACGTTAGGTTCTTTCTGGGTTTTCAGATCACCCGCGGCGTCGGCCTTCTTTTTTCTGCCGCCCATATAGGGCACCACGTTTACCGCAACGACGATGTCGGCACCCATCTCTTTGACAGCTCGCACCGGTATCGGTTCGACCAGAGCGCCATCGAACAGGTAGCGCCCCTGCCACCTGGCCGGAGTAAATATTACCGGCATCGAGGCACTGGCCCTTACTGCCGCCGCCACCGGGCCCTGCTTGATGACCACCTCCTTGCCGGTGCCGATGTCGGTGGCCAGGCAGGTGAAGGGTATTTTCAAGTCGGCAAAATCAATATTGCAGATCAGAGACTTGAGCCATCCGTCGATCCTCTTCCCCTTGATGAAGCCGCTGGTCGGTACGGTGAAATCAGCCAGAGTCATCATCTTCATCAGGCTCAGTCCGGTCACCGTCCTGGTTATCTCGTCGATGCTCTTCCCCGCGGCATAGGCGGCGCCGATAATCGCCCCGATGCTGGTACCGGCGATCATATCGATGGGGATACCGTTTTTCTCCAGGACTTCCAGCACACCGACGTGGGCCAGACCACGGGCGGCGCCGCTGCTCAGCACCAGCCCCACTTTCTTTCGATCCAATCTATCCTGCTCCTTCCGGCCGTGGCGATTTTATCCCCAGAGGTCCTCGATGTCCTGCTCGGCCTGTTTGACTGCTGCGGTCCCTCCATCGGGAGCGAATTCCTTATAGGAATTCACCGAGCCGTATTCCCTGGGCCGGAAGGCTACCGGCATCGGCACGGCGTGGCCGAAGATGAGTGCCTGCTGCCTGGAAGCCAGCTTGGACAGTACCGATTTGAGCTCGCTCTTGCCGGATACTCCGGACAGTACGCTGTCGATGTCGCGTTCATTATCGAGCAGGAAGGTCGCCTTAGTGCCGACCTGTGACATAATCTCGTCGTCGATACCGCTGGGACGCTGGTCGATTACGAGCAGGGTGGCGTTATACTTGCGCATCTCCCGGGCGATGGTGCCGAAGATGGTCTGCGAGGCCACCTCCGGGTTGAGGAATTTGTGCGCTTCCTCGATGGTTATCACCAGAGGCTGCGGTCCGGTCGAGTTTTCCGCCATTGCCTTTTCCGTTTTCTCCCGGTACCGGGCGTAGATGCGGCGGGTGAGCAGGTTGGCCACCAGGACATAGGCGGTAATATCGTTACACTTGCCGAATTCCAGCACCACGTTGGTGCCCCGGCCGAGATGGTCGAGGATATGGGCTACGGCGTCGGCCGGTGCGTGGGGCTCGATGAAAGGTAGCCTCTTGATGATGGCCAGTCCTCTCTGCAGGTTCGAGAAGGTGCTCTCGTGAATATTAAGCTCTTTTAAAAGCTCGCCGGTCTCGTCGGAGCTACCCAGGTTGACGGTTTTCTCCAGCCAGCTCTTGCCGAACCGCTCCCGGAACTGGTATATCGCTCCGATGGCGGGCTCAGTCAGATTCAATGTTTGGCGCAGCAGGACCATGTCGGCCGGCTCTATCTCGTCATATCCTATGCGGACGGTGAAGTCGGTGAGCACCCCTCTCCGCTTTGAGCTCTCTTCGTCGAGGGTAAAGACGGCCACCTTGGCCGGGAAGAGCTGCTTGAGGGCCTTTACCTTCTTCAGCCCGTGCTCGCTGCTGCCCTCCCAGCCGTATTCGCTGTGCATGTCGAAGATGAGGTTAACCGCCTTCGATTTCTGCAGCATGCCGATCAGGAGCTGCCTGGTGAAGAAGGTCTTGCCGGTGCCGCTCTTGCCGAAGATACCGCTGGAGCGCTCGACCAGCTTCTCCATGTCGAGACAGAGCCTGGTCTCCATATCCAGCGGGTTGCCGATCCAGAACCTTTTCTCGTCCTCTTTGCCGAAGACCAGCTCGACGTCCTCCTGTGATGCCGGGTTTACCGGTGAGAAGTGCGATGGTATCGTCTTGACCGGCTGCGGTCCCTCGCTGAGGCTAGCGGCATCGCCGCCGATGGTGAGATAGGGCGAAATATGGAGAGTCCCGTAGGTGCTGGTGCCGGCCAGAACTTCAGCGATGAAGGGGTCGGAGACGTCGGGCGGGATAACGGTAAGCTTGGGGTCGGTTACGCCCAGGCTGATATCGGTGATCATGCCGAAGAAGCGCCGTTTTTTCCCCTCGATGGTGACATAGCGCCCTACCGCGATGTCCTCGACCGAGGCGCTACCGTCAAGCCTGGCTTCCACGCCCTTGTTCAAGGAGCCGGTGGTAACGATACCCAGCCTCTCCGTGTTCATTTCGCCACGCTCCCTGTTCCCCGGCTAAGGGGGTGGGGAGTAACGACGCTCATCATGCCGGGGGTCTGCCGGATCATATTTGAATCCTCTCCAGAATAGCCTTGAGCTGGTTCAGATTGCCGCCGATCAGAAGAGCCAACTCCTTGCCGGCGGCGACCAGAAAGCTACGACGGTCCTGGTGTACCTGGCTCATCTGGCGCAGTGCAGCGCTGGCAAGCTCATCTGTGGAAATAGGCAGGTTAGCATTGACCAGTATGTTAAGGAAGGCGAAGGACTGGCTGAACTCCCCTACTTCCTCGGGCGAGCACAGGTAAACGAAGCCGTGGATACGGGCCGGTTGGGGCGGCAGGTAGTGGTTCATCTTATCTCCCTGCCGGTGGCCGACCACTAGGGCACTGAACTCACTCTTGAGCAACTTTAACAGCTGCGGGTTTGACCGGTAGACCGCCTCTTCACTGGCCTCATCCCTGCCCCGGGCAATCGGCCGCCGCCCCGGCTCGAGGCTGGTGGTCGCCGCTTGATAGACTACCCCGTATAACTCTACATTCGCATCCCCGGTCTTGACCATGCTGCCTAAAGCGGGCGAGCCGTAGAGCTCATAACACTGGGCGGTGAAGTCGGCGGAGCTGGCTTCGATGACCTCACCGACCCTCTGTGTTTCACTCATTGTTTTGTTTTCCTATTTCTTTTCTGGTTTTTCCTTCTGCTGCTTGGGTTTCTTGACATTCTTCCTTCCCTTGGATCCCATCTCTTCCTCCTTTGATTAAGATTCCCGTCCCCCCACCACTCTACTTCATAATAAACCATTTCGGCTTTTTAGGATAGTGGCTCCGCTGCCGGGAGCAGGTATCGTTTTCTGAGCAACGCATCACTATATTAGACCCACCTCGTCCTCTTGCTCCGGCTTTTTGCCGAGCTTAAGCTGGGCAGGTTTTCCTCCAGCAGCAGCGACTCCACCAGCCGCCAGAAGTTTTCCCGGTCCGCTCCGGTTACCACCGCCTGCTCGTGAGCTTCGCTCAGCGCTACCGGGTATCCCTGCCCGCGCCGGCACTGGTCCAGAATAAGTGAGTGGGTTAGATTGAGTAGACCCTCATCCATCGCCACCCACTGCGGTATCTCTACCCGCGCGGTTTCATCGTCCACTCTGAGGTAGAAAAAGTAGATCCGGTGCTCGGCGGGGTATTTCTTAATTATTTTCGACCCGCTGGTAAACAGGCATGACCGCTCCCCCGGGGCTAACAGCTCGGAGAACAGGTCGCAGTCCCTGATGCCGGCGACTGCCTCACACTGCCGGTCTTTGCAGTCCTGGCAGTGGCGGTCGGTGTCGAGGATGTCGTGCGGGCAGAGGGCGAGGCGCAGTGCATTGACCACCTCGGTACTGCGGGGAAAGCTGATGTAGCTGGCCAGAGCTACCTCTCTTTTCTTGTTATTAAGTTCTTTTATACTGCTGAGGTGGCTCAAGAAGCCTTTGTCCAGCAGTGCTTCGGTAACGAATTCGGGATAGGCCTCCAGGCCCCAGAGGACGAGCGTACCGTCAACCAGCGCCAGGCTAAGGCCGTCCCCGGGCAGCTCCGCGGCCAGTTCGGCCAGCTTGCCGCACTCGTCCACGCCGCGCTTGATGCCCAGCAGTGTTCCTTCTACCACCTGCTCCCGGGTATTATTATTCCCGGTCGGTGTAATGACCAGGTCCTCATCGCTGGAGTAGAGGCTGGGGAAGCTCTCCAGGGTAGCTGCGGGTGAGCTTCCGTATCGTAGAACGACGGAGCCGATGTTGATCAGGTAGCAGCGGGGCGACCGGTGGCGGTCGACATCGATGTGAGAGCCGTCGGCTGCCAGTATGCTGAATTCGGCAGGAGCGGGCGGTGCCTCAATACGCCGGTCCAACCCGTCTACCAGTCCGGCGATCAGCCAGGTGGTATTGCCGGAGTCGATTTTTTTAGCCAGGGAGCTGATTTTGTCCGCCTGGCTATGCATGGTGTCCAGGGCAAACTTGAGACGCTGCTGCCTCCGGGCGGCGTCGTTCTTCAGCCGGATCACCATATCCCCGGCCTGGGGGAACACCTTGTCTAAGTCTAAGGACACCTCTATCGCCTCCTTATTTCTCGATAGCCCGGGAATTTCAGACGCGGCCTTTATTCTGAAGAATATTTCTTTGGGACTCTTTGAGAGAATAATAGTCTATTATCGGGACAAGCGCAATGATTTGACATCCCGATTGCAGATATTAACTTGGGTGGTAGGCAGTGCCGGAGATACGGAATAGCCGGTGGCTGTAGCGGGCCCTCTGGTCGGATTTGAGACAGACTGCTTTCCTTCTTGGATTGATCCCTGAAATTGACAGCTTTTTGTGTGTGTGCTATATTCAGCCTGTTGGCAGCGTAGCTCAGTGGTAGAGCAGGGGACTCATAAGCCCTTGGTCGGCGGTTCAAATCCACCCGCTGCCACTTTTTTTGTTTTACACCGAGATAATTCACCGAGATAATTGAAAAAATGAATACGGTAATAGAACAGTATAAAAGGGTAAAAAGGTATCTAAATAGACTCGAGCATCAAGATAGAGATTCGACTGAATATGACGATGACTTATGGGCTTTTTTCCAGAACTGCTATCATCTAAAAGACTGGATAAAGAATGACCCTAGTGTCCGAGCAGATATAGCCAGTAAAGTTGAGGGTTTTGTTAACAATAATCTGGAACTCCGAATATGTTCCGATCTGGCTAATCGAATCAAGCATCTATCGTTAGATAGGGTGCGTGAGGAAGCAGAAGTAACAAATCGTAACGTCAATATAGAAGTTCCTTTAGTTGGGTCGGATATTCTTGGTACGTCCACGTGCGAACATGTTATTACACTAGGTGATGGCAGTAAGCACATTGCATTAGATGTTGCGCGAAAGGCAGTGGAAAATTGGACGCGTTTTCTTTCAGATAAAGAGCTACTGACATCATAATGTCGTGTGGTGCCATTTAGACTAGCGGATGTTACCCCTTCAAACCTCTAGTAATCCCCTCAGCTATGGCGGTTACTACTTTTGGCCATACCTGTGATAAAGCAGATTTTTCTTTATCTCGGACGAATTCCATTCCTTTTATGGATGGTCTTACTTTGGTATTAAAGCCTATTTTTTTGTTTCCTCTGTTTCTACCGACTATCTCGATGAAGCCGTATTGTCTCAATACGTCCATCGCAGCTACTTGAGCACCACCATCCCCAAAGTCTATACCTGATTCATCCATCAGCGTCCAAGGGTATTCCCCATATTGTCTGAACACGTCACTCTTCTCATATTTATCGCACATGAACTTCATGAGCTTCTCAAGCTTCTCAATTGTATCCATACACCACCTCCTTTTGATAGATTATTGCGCATCCGTTCGGTGCTGGCAAAATTATCATCAATATGCTTCCAGCGCATACGCTACTAGTCTTTTAGCATAACCCAACTCCTCTAGGCTTCCTACTTCAAACTGTGGATATCCGCCCCATACATTTTCATATTTAACCTTATTGTCCGGGTCTGCTATTCCATAATCACCCTTGAAAAGGTATATTCTATTTCCGCCGTACGTTGTTACCCATACTAATCCCATCCGGCGGTTCTTTGTCTTGCTCATAAAGGCATAAGTGTTCATGGTCTTATTAACATGATCAAAGAGGACTCCCGGCTGTTCTTGAAGCCATTGTTCCAGTTGAAAAAGCAGAGTGTTCTTGTTAACTAGGGGAACTTTAGCGGGTATTGACGCTTTAGGTTGTGTTTGTGCAAGCTTACCAGTTCCACCGCAAACTGGGCATTTCATAGCACCCCGATATTGACTGTCTACCCATCCCTTGCCGTTACATCCGAAACAATCCATAATTCTTATCTCCTAATGTATATATAATTATAATTAGTATATACACGCCTGGGTACAATTGTCAACTATGGGGTTTGGTAGTGGAAAGACAAGCTCCTTTTTTGCGTATAAACTCTATACAACATTACTCTTGACCTTCTCCTTCTTACTAAAAGTCGGAACCTAATATGATTCATATATAGGGTATCGATTTCCGGTAAGAAGCTACCATTGGCGATAATGGGCTAAAGAACGGTGGGGATAGTTTAATGCTACAAAGACTGTTAGGCCGTACAACTTTAATGATGACAAGCAGATATTGTCAGGCGGTAGGTTGTTATAATGCCATTGAGGGACATAAGAAGTTTAGTCCGGTGGATAATATTGTTAGATAAATTCCGATAATTGCTTTTCATACTGTAGACAATTCATATTTCATTATCAAGCTCTGCATCAATGTCAAAGTGATCGGGCTCAATCATTTCTTCTTTGATCTCCGACAGTCTTTGTTTCAATTCGTTTGAGTATTTTGAATGCTCCCCCATTTCATCTAACATTTTTGTATAGGTTCCTAGAGTGTAAGAATGTTTCGGGTTTATTTTTAGAGCTTTTTCAAATAGTGTTTTAGCGTCACCGGTATCTCCTTTTTTCCATAACATATACGCCTCGCACGCAATCGAACTTGGATCCAAATAATTATCTCTGGTTGCTTCTTGTAAGTGGGGTATTGCTTCGTCATAAAATCCGAATCTAGCTCTAATATGCCCCCAATCTCTGTGTATCCACGACGTAGGTTGTTTGGTGGCTTCAGCAACTTCTATAGCCTTTTGAAACGCTAAATCACAATCATTCCATTGAGACCTTCGCCCATGACAACGCCCAATATAGGCCCATACTCGTGGTTCTTTTGGCCTTATTTCGGCCAATTTATAAAAAAGCTCTAATGCTTTGTCATATTGCTTTTGAGAATATAAAGTCCGCGCGGCTGGATACATTGCTTCATAAATTATTACTCTGAGGTCGTAGAGCTCTCTAAAATCTCCTGCCATGGCTAAGTGATATACGAGTTCGAAAGCAACGGTTGGGTTAATAAAATGTCCCAAGTGATTTCTTTGGGCAGTCTTTGAATAGTAATTTGCTGCTTTTTTATGGAATGATTTCTTTTCCTCGATCGGAACTCCTTTATAATAATACTTACGGATTAGAGGATGCATTGCGTAATTATGTCCATCATATTCAACCACTGCTTTCGTAGCCAAGGTGTTTGCAGTTTCAACATTAAGCTCAAGATGTTCTTCTATTGTTTTTATGTTAATCGGCTGGCGAAATACTGAAATTAATTGAGCTGTAGCCAATTCTTCTGGAGATAATTCAATTTTGGGCAAGCACAAGGAGATGATATTGGCTTCTACTTCAGATGTTACTATATCATTGGATAAGTCCTGAATACCTGCTTCCTTGCTCGCAACGGCCGCAATTTTAGCTGCCAATGGATGACCTTCAATAATGTTAAGTAAAGATTGGGGGATATCGGCAGTTGATTCTCCTGGTATAAGACGGGCTTCCCTTAGCTGATATTCTAGTACCCTGCGTATAAATTTATCTTCTAGACCTCGAACGTGGATTCTCGCTATGTTAGCATTATGCATCCAAAGTGGGGGCGAAGACACACTGCTTATTAGAAATACTCTACTCCCCTTATATTTTTCTACATTCGCTAGTTCCTTGATAAGTATTTGAAGGTGTGTATAGTTTCTACGATCCATCGATAAGTATTTTAAGTCGTCGACGATAAAAGCGTTTCTCTCAGTTGAATATAGGATACTTACTAATTTTTTTACTTGTTTTCTAAATATCTCATCGGTGGAGGAACCGATGGAATCAGCATCCATTGTTATTCCTAAGATGGCACCTATTGTACAAACTATTTTAGCTACACTATCATCCGTAGCTATGTTGACCCAAACTGGTTGCCAATCGGTAAGTACTTTTAAGAATAATGTATTTATTAGTTCCGTCTTACCTATTCCAGGCATTCCTGTTATTACAATAACTCTTTCCGATCCGGTTCCTATCACTTCTCTCAACTCGTCAAGAATTGGACCTCTATCTTGGAATCCAGCTATTATTGCGTCAGAAGGGGAATAAGTATAAGCGCTTATCCTTTCATTTAATGCCTTGATTTCGAACCTATTCTCCTCTATTTCACTTGGGTTAGGCGGTCCTATTTGAATCTGAGCTGTTTTTAATGCACCTAGTGTATTTAACATTAAGGTCGATGACCCTTCTGTCGAACTTCGGAAGGTTTCCATCAAGATATCTATTGCTTCCTGAATTCTTCTGGCAAATAAATCTCTTGTATCAACAATACTATCTGGCATATGTACAAGTGTCATCATGTCCTCAACCGCTTGGATATCTCCTGCATAAAGGGTCAAATACTTGTGCCTGCAGTCCTTTAGGATATTTATTATTGTCTCTGGAAGTGCATTTTCTTGTGATGACAACGAATCGTCTATCCATTCGATAGCTTCCTCAGGACTTCCATCCCTTAGCATTTCAAGAGTTTCTTCTCTTATTTTTTCGAAGTCTTCGATCCAGTCATTTTGTTTTTTGTATACAATAGGAAATATTTTAGGGTGGCTACAAGGAGGTTGAGAGTTAACTACTCCTTTCTTGATAAAATATGAATCTGACTCTATATCTATCTCAAAAATCGCTTCATAATACTTGGGTAGATTAGGATACATTGGTGCTACGCCAGATATATAAGGTAACCATGCTTCAGGAATATTAAAACCGGTACCCCCATAGCCCGCTGAGTTTGCCATACCAAAGAATATTCCGTGGCTTGATAGAACTCTACCCATATCTTCGAACATGTTTATTTCTGGGGAAAGCGCTGGGCAGAAGGCCATATTAGGCGTATTACTTTCCTCATTAACAAAATCAAAAGTGCCCAAATGCAGTGAATCAATGCATGGTGTTACGACTAGTGTTAGCTCGTTCCCATTAAGCTCCACCATGAAAACTGGAGTCTTTTCCACTGAAGTATTTAGATTCGGTTCCCATTTCGATTTTTCTCTTTTGGGAGCCAGCTTAATGTCTCCGTTAGGATAAACTAAAGGAGCAATAGCTGATCCATTTATAATATTTGCTAAGTTAATTCCTAGTTTGCTGTATATTTTTTTAGTTTCAGATGTTAATCGAACTCTATGCGTGCCAGCTATGGTCAGCATGTTATTATTTGAGCATATATCCCGAATATTTTCTAAACACTCTATGGGGATACTATATTCGGGGAAAACTAATATATTTGCCCCTCTCTCAATGCTCCATCGGGTAATAGCACATACCTTATCATTTATGTGCGAGATGTACGATGAACGTAACCTAGTTAATAACTCACTTACCGAATCAATTGTTCGGAGCTTTCCAAGAACCAGTACGTTATCGATCTTGGGATTCGGAGAAGGTTCTTCAAGTAAATCAAATCCAGCATCATAATATGAGGGGTTAAACCAAATCTGACTCAAGTGAATTCGTATGTCGCTCACGGTTGTTATCAAACCTTTTCAGGTCAAATTTTAGCCGGATTCGAAGTTCAAGAATAACTTTAATACTCTATTACATTCCTGTCAATAGATTCAGATTGAACAAAGGGACTGTTACGCCCTTGGTCGGCGGTTCAAATTCACCCGCTGCCACTTTTTTATTTTATTAAGGCGAAGGAGGAATTCTCTTCTCAAAAGGTTCTTTCCGAGTCAAACGGCGATAGTAGGCATACGATTGGTATAGAGCAGCTACCGGGTTATGACCGAAGACCCTGTCCTTGGTAATGAGCACCGTTACCGGTGCCCTGGCATATTTGAAAAATAATGAGTCGTGACCCACGCATAGCCCGACCACAATATTAAAGTCAACTTCCGAATCATTCAGTATTTCAGCCTGTGATATTGGACTGCACATCGTCTCCCATTGGCCCGGTCCATTGGAGATGTGTGCTATCTTCTGGTCGTCTCTAATGCCGATTTTCTCTTTAGGGATTCCTCCTGCCTTACAGCAGACGGAAACAACTTCAAAACCACGGTTTTCCAGTATTCTGGCGAGAATCTCAGTCTCCTGTTTCAAACCAATGCAAAAAGCAATTCCCAGTTTCCTATAACCCATCTTTTTGGCGAACTGAATCACTTCCTCCACCCTGGGGTTACGTGATATCAGCCCCTCGGGCATCTTCATGTAGTTCTCGAATTCCTGGATGGATGCCTGACGGGCAAACTCCCTTATTTCCGGCTTGTCATATTCTTTAAGCGCCTTTTCAATTACCTCCGCCTTTATCCTCGTTGGGCAACTATCTGGTCCCTCCATATAGTGCTCACTATTGCAGACGGTTTTACTACACCCGGAGCAATTCACATTCGTACCTATAACTTCCTCCTCTATCTAGCCTCTGATTATCGATCAGAAATCTTATCACGCAGATGACCGGGGTTCTTATGAATCACCCCGTCTTGGAGGCTAATTCTTTAGCCCAAGTACGAATAGCATTCCAGTCCCGGGTATCGTAAAGCCCTGGTTTTATCTCCTTAAATCCGGCAGCTTCAATCCTGGGCTTAAAACTGGCCAGGGTTTTTCTAAGCAATACGTTCATTTTGTTGAAGTCCCAGACGCCTCCAAGGATGACCATGGAGACGGGGTGGAGATTATATTTGGCGGCCTTTTGTTCCAGGTATTGCTTCCTGTTATTCTCAATTTCTTCCGTTTTCTTTTCGTACTCAATTAAAGCTTGTGCAGCGGATGAGACGAATATGGCCACTTTCTTGTTTTCCAACTCTTTCTGGAATTGCTTCAGGAAGTTCTCCGGTTCTCCTGTCCACTTTCCCATTTGCATTCCGCTGCCGACAATAACTAAATCATATGTAGAAATATCTTTGACCTTTTCCTTTTTAGCATTGACAACCCTGATTTCCAGCCCCTCTTCTCGGAGGACTCTGGCGATTTCTTCCGAGGTGCTTTGAGTAGCCCCGTAACGAGTTCCGTAAACAATCAACGCCTTCTTATCCATTCTCCATCCCCCTCATTATTAAGTGATGATATTATACCATTCGCTAATGGCTGGGTTTTTGCTTTTAACACCTAAACTCTATACCACCATTCTCTTAGCCTTCTCCTTCTTACTAAAAGTCGGAAGCTACTATTGGAGCTAATGTGGCTAAAGAATGGTGGAGATAGCCTGATGTTGCAGAGGTTATTAGGGTATACAAGCTAATTATGACGAATAGATATTATCAGAGGTAGGGTGTTATGATGCGGTGGAAGCGCATAAGAGATATAGTCCGGGGGACAATCTTAAGACTTAGTCTTGCTTTGGCCGGTGCTTTGATTTGTCCCATTCAGGCGAACTGCAATTGGGGCATTCTTTCGGTGTTCCCGCCGGAACCGACTGCCGCCATATGAAGCCACAACGCAGGCATCTTAATGTATGACGTTTATCGTTATCCATACTCACATTATACGGTTATATTCGCACAATGTCATTGTTTTAGAATAAGGCCAGGTCAATGCCGCGGCAGTGAAAAAGTTAGTAGGAACCGTTGTCCATAAAGGGATAAGACAGCTATGCTGGTTTAGGGCAAGGGGAAGCAATGGAATGAGGCCTTTATTATGCGGTATACTTCACATTATTGTTTAAGATAACGCTTAACTTTCTACCGTGGAGAGGTAATGGGCGAGATATCAAAATCCAGGAAATCCGAGAAGGCTCATATCTATATTACCGGGATGACCTGCGCTAACTGTGCAGCTACAGTTGAGAATGGTCTGGCTGGGATTCATGGGGTGGAGCAAGCCAATGTTAACTTTGCCTCAGGAAAGGCTTTCATAGAGTATGATCCCTCAAAGGTAAGTCTTGCCAAAATTAAGCATACTATAGACCAATTGGGCTATGGGGTAGCGACCAAGAAGTCTATCTTACCGGTAGGTGAGATGACCTGTGCTTCCTGTGTTGCCCGTGTCAAGCAGGCTCTATTGAGCGTACCCGGGGTAGTCTCAGCCAGTGTCAACCTGGCTTCAGAAAAAGCCACTGTGGAGTTCATTGAGGGGACGGAGCTAGCTGATCTGAGACGAGCAGTAAAAGAAGCTGGCTATGAACTGGGTTCGGAAGTCGGGACTTTGGAGGATGTCACCATTGCCGCCCAGGGAGAGATTCGAACCGTAAGAAACAGATTTATCCTGGCCGCTATCATCACCGGCGTCATCATGGCTCTAATGTGGGCCCCCTCTTTCATTGGTAAGCCGTATCTGCTATGGGTTCTAGCTACACCAGTGCTGTTCTGGGTAGGGTGGCGATTCTACCGGGGGGCCTGGAGCGCGCTGCAGCATAGAACCGCCGATATGAATACCCTGATTGCGGTGGGTACCTCGGCAGCTTACTTCTACAGTATGGCAGCTGTTCTCTTCCCCGGTTATTTCACTGCTGAAGGACTGGAATCCCATCTGTACTTTGATACCTCGGCGATGATAATTACCTTGATTCTCCTGGGTCGTTTTCTAGAGGCTAGGGCCAGAGGAAAGACCTCGGAAGCGATAAAGAAGCTTGTTGGTATGCAACCGAAGACGGCTCTGGTTATCCGTGACGGTGAAGAAAGGGAAATCACTATCGAAGATGTTCAAATTGGTGACCTCATCCTGGTACGGCCGGGTGAGCGAGTTCCTGTGGATGGCATTATTCGCCGGGGTTACTCTAGTATTGATGAGTCTATGATTACTGGAGAGAGTATCCCGGTGGAGAAAAAGGTAGATGACTATGTTATCGGTGCCACCATTAACAAGACAGGCAGCTTTGAGTTCGAGGCGACCAAGGTGGGTAAGGATACCACTCTAGCTCAAATTACCCGGCTGGTTGAGGAGGCTCAGGGAAGTAAGGCTCCTATTCAACACCTGGCTGATGTTATCGCCAGTTACTTCGTGCCGGTAGTGATTGGTATTGCCATCACTACCTTCATCATCTGGTATTTCGTGGGGCCGGCTCCAACTATCACCTTTGCCATACTCAACTTTGTCGCCGTGCTCATTATTGCCTGCCCTTGCGCCATGGGACTGGCGACCCCAACGGCAATTATGGTAGGCACAGGCAAAGGAGCTGAAAACGGCGTTCTCATCAGGAGTGGCGAAGCTTTGGAGAGGTCTCACAAGATAGGAACTTTGCTGCTGGATAAGACCGGTACTCTAACCCGGGGTGAGCCCCAGGTGACCGATATCATAGCAGTGTCTTCCTCGTCACAAGAAGAAATTCTCCGTTTGGCCGCCTCTGTTGAACATGGCTCAGAACATTTGCTTGGTGAAGCTATAGTCAAGTTTGCTTTAGCGAAGAAGCTGGAAATATCTCCAGCCTTAGACTTCAATGCCGTCCCTGGCAGTGGTGTGGAAGCTTCGGTGGATGGCAAGAAGCTCATCCTGGGTAACCTTAGATTGGTAAAGGAAAGGGGTCTTTCCCTGAATAGAATGGAGGAGGAAGCCAATCGCCTCTGGGAAAAAGGTAGGACAGTGATGTTTTTGGGTGTGGATAACCAGTTAGCGGGTATCATCGCTCTGGCTGATACCCTTAAGCCCCAAGCCAAAGAAGTTCTGGAAGCACTACACCGGATGGGTATTGAGGTGGTGATGATCACTGGAGACAATCAGCGCACTGCTGAGGCTATTGCCCGAGAAGTAGGCATTGACCGCGTTCTGTCTGAGGTGCTCCCTGAACATAAGGCCCGTGAGGTCAAGAAGCTACAGGAAGACGGGAAGGTGGTAGCAATGGTTGGTGATGGGATAAACGATGCTCCAGCATTAGCCCAGGCTGATATAGGTATTGCCATCGGTACGGGCACTGATGTCGCCATAGAAACTGCGGATATTACACTGGTCAGTGGTGATTTGAAGGGAATTGTAACTGCCATATCCCTTAGTAAGCGTACCATGAGGACTATTAAGCAGAACCTCTTCTGGGCTTTTGCCTATAATAGCGCCCTTATCCCGGTGGCAGCCGGTGTACTATATTTTGCCTTCGGGCATACTGGTGTTCCGGCAGGGCTTCATTTTATCCTGGGTGACTACGGGTTCCTGAACCCGATTCTAGCTGCAGCTGCCATGGCAGCTAGCTCTATTACTGTAGTATCCAACTCACTGCGCTTAAGAAGGTTTAAGCCGGCTAAATTTGCAGACTAACCAAGGGAATGATTTTCTGGTAATTTAACTATCCGACCCTGGCCCTAATAAGCCCTTGGCCGGCGGTTCAAATCCACCCGATGCCACTTTCTTGTTTAATGGTTTACACTTCGGCAAAGGTCACCACATAGTTATGGCCGTATTTCTTAGCACATTTAGGACAGGTCGTGTAGTAGAAAAACCACTTCTTCACTGATTTTCCCTTTTTGGCGACGAACGGGGTCATTTCCTTAATCCATTTAGGAACAGCATTGTATGGCCCGTCAAATACCTTCGTCAAATAAGTGCCGGAAAACTTGATATTTACGGCGTCCGGGACTTCTTTGGTAGTTGTCATATAGATTTCGCCTTTCCAGGGGGAAGTTTCTGCGGAAAGCATGATGAAATCGTTCATGTCTGGTTTAGCCTGGGCATCTTCGATTTTTCCCCACATCCGTGCCACTGCTTTACCGAAAGTACCGGGGAGAGGAATATGCATGAACTGTGGAATAGTCTCCTTAATGAAGGGTTTGTCTTTCCAGATTACTTCTTTTTCTTGCCATGGTTCCGGATCGAATTTGGGGCAACATTCGTTATTTCTATCATGCCTGGTCATAATTCATATCCTCCTTCCGGCTAGTTCGAATCCACCCGCCGCCACTTTTTTATTCATTGATGTTGACTTCGACAATATTGTCTTCAACTTTGACTTCATAGGTAGCCACGTTCCTCGCCTTGAGTTTGACAGGACCCATTTTGGGTCCGGAAACACTGACACCGGTAGTCACGTCGAACCTGGCACCATGTATGGGACAAGTCACTATTTTACCTTCTAGTTTACCATTGATTAATTTTCCGCCCATATGAGTACACTTAGCATCGATTGCGAAGTACTTGTCCTCGTAATTGGTTACTAATATCTCCTTGCCTACTGTAGAGAAAGCTTTCATCTGGCCATTGGGAATTTCGGTTGTCTTGGCTACTTCTATAAAGCTCATTCATCTACCCCCTTGGTTATTTTGGGACTTATTATACATCTAAACTCATACCCACAATTCTCTTGCCCTTCTCCTAATGCTCTGTTTATTGTATCGGCATTTTACTCCAGTAGATGGCGGGAAGCAATGGTATAATATGGCCAGAGATTTCGGAGAGAATATATTGCTGACAATACGACCGGAGACTTCGCAGGATGTAGCTCCAATTCATCATTTGAACCAGCAGGCATTCGGCCGGCGTCAAGAAGCCGATCTAGTTGACAAGCTTCGAAAAAGAGGCCTGCTAACCACTTCACTGGTGGCCGTTCAGGATGGAGAAGTCATCGGGCATATAGCGTTCAGCCCGGTAGTAGTGGAATCAGAGCTGGCAAATTGGGAAGCCACCGTACTTGGCCCTTTGGCGGTTCTACCGGAGTTCCAGCGAAAGGGAATCGGTTCGAAATTGGTGTATGCAGGTTTGGATGAATGCAGGCGTCTGGGTCATATGCTAGTAGTATTAGCAGGCCACCCTGAGTATTACCCGCGCTTCGGCTTTGTTCCCGCAAAAACCCGTGGTATCGAGTGTGAGATTGAAGTACCTGATGAAGCTTGGATGATAAAGGAATTGAAGGAAGATGCCCTGGCCGGAAGACAGGGTAAAGTAATATTTCAAAAGGAATTTAGAGAAGCTGAATAATATAGGCAGCGGATTTGTTTTGCCCTTGGCCGGCGGTTCGAATTCAACCGCTGCTACTTTTTAAACGAACTGTCCCAGGATTTCTCTACCATCATTTGTTGTGTTTTTTGCCTGTCTTGGCCGGCTTACTTTTGGGCTTCATCACGGACTTCCCCCGCTTCTTTCAAAGCTTCTTTGTGGGCTTGCTCAGCCTGCTGTTTAGCCGTCTTATCAACTGCCTGTTTCTTAGCCTCTTCATAAGTCATGTCAGCTTGTTTCTTAGCCTCTTCATAGGTTTTCTCCGCTCTACCAACCCTTTCCTCTGATCTGGTTACAGCCTCCGCAAGATCTTCAGCTCTTTGGTCCCAAGAAGTATTCCAAACCGCCCAGATTTGCCCGACAATTGCATCACGGACTTTCTCCGCTTCTTTCAAAGCTTCTTTATGGGCTTGCTCAGCTTGCTGTTTAGCCGCTTTATCGACAGCAAGTTTCTTGGACTCTTTGTAGATAATGTCAGCTTGCTTTTTGGCTTCTTTACAGACTTCTGCTGCTCGTTTCAAACCATCCTTCAGTAATTTATCGGCTTGCTTCTGGGCCTCGTCTCCAGCACTTTGTTGATTTTTTATGTCTTTTGTCTCCATTTTATACTTCCTCCACGATATGTTTATTTACCACACAATCTCCCTGACAGCTTGCTATACTATTCATTTCAATTATATCACGTTAAGATCACGACCGATGCTGAAAAATTTGGCGCAACAACTATCCTACTACCCCGGTCGTTCAGGACATGGTCTTGGTGCGTCCTCCGTTATAAAATTCCTGATTGGTGAAGCTCTTCTTGCCAATAATACATTTGGTCTGATATTCTGTCACCATAAAATATGTATATTAACACATCAGGAGAGAGACCTTAATAGATGCAGACCTTTCTACCCTACCCGGAATTTGATAAATCGGCCGCTGTTCTGGACCGCCGGAGACTGGGCAAGCAGAGAGTCGAGGCGTATCAAATCATCAGGGCAATAACTTACGGCGGCGGCTGGGCCAGTCACCCGATTGTAAAGATGTGGCTGGGCTTTGAAAATGCACTCAAGCTATATTCAAACGCGGTGGTGGAGGAATGGATTAGGCGGGGATATCGGAATAACCTGGAAATATATAACCTTACTGATTGTGAAATAGTCTACCCCTGGTGGCTGGGTATGGAAGAGTTTCATGCTTCACACCGGGCGGCATTACTGGCCAAGGACTATGGTCACTATTCAAAATACGGCTGGCGGGAAGCACCGGTCATAAGTTATATCTGGTATAGTTGAAAAGGTAGAATCAGGATATCCTTTTACTAAGGAGGTTTAACAAATGGCTGTCAGGATTGATTTTTATTGCTGGGTAAAGTGAAACACCTGTCGTAAAGCGAAAGAGTTTCTTTCGCAAAGGAAGTTGCAAATCAACGAGCGTGATTTCTTCAAGGATCCTTTCAGTCAGGTTGAAATCAAGTATTTGCTCAAGGGTAAGACCGCTTCTGAGATGTTCAATTTTAGAAGCCCGAGCTTCGCTAAGCTTGGCTTGGACCGGGATAAGCTAAGCGATGATGACCTTATCGAATTGATGGAGAAGGAACCGAGGCTGGTGAAGAGACCGGTAGTACGCATAGAGGGTAACGTTTACTTCGGTGCTGATGCCAGAGCTCTTGAAGCCATTCTCGATTAACATACAAAACTGTAGAATATGCCGGGCAATAGGTATATGGTTAAATGTCCATTATAACTTTCTGGTATACTATGTAGTAATACGAAAGTGTTATTTCATAGAGCCCGGTTGAGATGATAAGATTACGAATGGAAGGAGGGCACGATGAAAAAAGTATTATTTGCCGTATTAGCAGTAGTCTTACTGACGTTCTGCATCACTTCGCCGGCTTTTGCAGGCGGTGATAAGGTTCGTGGAGAAAATGGCCAAGGGGAAGTAAATCAAGTTCAGGTACAAGACCCGCCGCCTTTCCAGCCATAGTATTAGGAGCGCTTTGATAAAGAGAAGGCAGTTTTTAAAGAATGCCTTCTCTTTACATTTTCCCTGTAATTAGATCTGCACTGTATTCTCTTCGGCAGATTGAGGTTCCGGTCCGGTCGCTGCCGGTTCTATAATTTATGCCTTGATTGTTTTGATTGACAAATACCTTAACTAGGAAAATAATATTGCTAGTTATAGTGAGGGAGGTGGTAATAATGGTTACGGAGGAACAAATAAGGGCATTAGCTTACACGATTTGGGAACAGGAAGGTCGTCCTCATGGCAAGCATGAAGAACACTACCTTCGTGCGAAGCAGATATTAGAGGAAAAGGAGAAAACCAGCAGCGTCGATTTCAAAGAACCGCCGCCAGTGATTAATCTTCCGCCTCCAAGCAAGCGTAGAAGTTGCACCAGGCGCAAGAAAATGGAGGATAGTTAGAAATCTAACGGTTCCATCTGCTTCTTTTCTATGTCCCGGTTATCTCTCATCCTGGCTTTACCGGCCGGATTAGTAGTTTAGTAATAAAGTATAGCGGAGGTCACGATGTATAACAGGATACTGGTGCCGCTGGACGGCTCAAAGCTATCCGAGTCTATTCTTGAGCACGTAAAAGAAATTGCTGCCGGATGCAGTACTTCAGAGGTAGTCTTATTGATGGTGGTGGAGCAGGCCGAAACCGGTACCGGTCAGAGCTGGGGAGGGCTTGTCTCGGCAGAGCAGATAACCACCCTAAGGGATAGAGTAATGACCGAGGCTAATAACTATATCGGCAAAGTGGCAGAGAGGCTGAGTAAAGAAGGGATACCCGTTAAGACCTGTATCAAACAGGGTGCGGCGGCTGATGCCATACTGGATTATGCTCAAGAAAACCGGATGGATCTCATAATTATGAGCACCCGTGGCAGGTCAGGAATATCACGATGGACTTTCGGCAGCGTGGCGGCGAAGGTCTCGCATCATTCTCCCGTTCCGGTCTTCTTGGCCCCACCGAAGAAATCCCGGGCGAAGTAATTGATATAGTAGTTAATATAACTAGAAGCTTGAATAAATCCGCTGCCGCTTTGTTATCTTTGCTCCTGTCGGGATTTATCTGACAATCTCTTTTGCCTTACCAATATACTTCTCATCATGAACTCATAAATATGCGACAAAAACTCATTGCTCCCTGTGGAATGAACTGCGGTATATGTGCCAACTACCTGGCAATGCAAAGCGACCTGAAAAAGAAGGGTTTTCACAGGTCGTATTGTACCGGCTGCCGCCCACGCGGCAAGAACTGTACCTACATGAGCAGACAGTGCGACCTGCTGGGCAAGGGGCTTATCAGCTTCTGCTATGAGTGCGGCGATTTCCCATGTCGTCGCCTTAAAGCGCTTGATAAGCGGTACCGCACTTTCTATCATATGAGTATGATAGAGAATCTGCTGTTTATCAAAGAGCACGGTATTGAGCGCTTTCTGGCAAGGGAAATGGAAAAGTGGCAGTGCCCCGAATGCGGAGATGTAATTAGCTGTCACAACGGAGTCTGCTTCCGTTGTCATCCGGACGATTTAAGAAATAGAACAATAATCTCCAGGTGGAGAGGGGAATAGACACCGGTTTAAATGAACCCGCTGCCACTTTCTAAATTTTTACTTTATGGCCTCTAATCAGCGTTTCCGCAGTCTGGCTTGGTAGCCTTGATTCTGGAACTCCGTAATCAGGGCGTCTATATCCTGACCATCATAAACGTGAAAGCATACATCGAGGCTTTCCTGTTTCACTGGGTCCCCCTCGATGTGGATGGTCATAATTTTGTAGCCGAACTTGCGCACAACCGCTATCATCTTTTCCAGCTGGCCGGGTCCCTTGCGGGGAAATACTGCGCCCGCTATCTCTATTCTATCTCCCGGTAAGCCGACGCCAAGAAGCGGCCCGATGACTTTATCGAAGAAATCATCAGAAGTGACGATCCCCACCACGTGTTTATCTTCCAGGACAACTGCCGAGCCGACCTGCCGTTTTTGAGCTTCGGCCACTGCCCATTCGGAATCATCGTCCGGATGGACGGTGAATACGTCCTTGGCCATGAAGTCCTTCACGGGGGTAGTCTGCAGCAAATAGCTGAGTTCCCAGATTGAAAGCGAAGTGGCCTGGCCGGGGGAGACTTTATCGAGCCCCCTTGAAGTAACGATACCAACCAGTTTGCCCTTGTCTACCACTGGTAAGCGCTTGATGCGGTGCGCTTCCATAAGACGCCGGGCTTCGGCAATACTCGTACTACTTGGTATGGTGACCACATTGCAGTTCATGATATCTCTGATTTTCATCACAATCCTCCATATCCTGTGATATTTGCTATTTTATCACAAGGGTAGGGGAAAAAGAATAGTCCTGACCTAATCCTGATACAGGGATAGGTGATCCGATCGGTGCTGTTTGCGCTCTGATCCCGGAAGTAAGGTTATTCGAATATTGTTATGGCGAGATTCAGGCCGCAGCTTTCGGCGTATTCCTTGATCGCATCCGTAATCTGCTCCGGCGGCAATTGTAAGTCCGTCTCTGTTACCTGTCCTATATGCAGCTCATCACACCAGAAGACCGACTCACCCTGAGGAAGCTTACCGAGGGTTTCTTTGACTGCATCCACACCTTCAACATGAACTTTTACCCACCCGGATTCGGAAATATAGTCCTCTTTTGAGATGATTTCCTCGAGAGTTATGTTGCGGTTAGTGCCTGTAATCAAGGTGAAGTGCCACTGGTTGCTTTCTTGCCACGAATAAAGCTCATAGCCTTTCATTCCATGGGGTAGCTTGTCTATTGTGGCTATTGATAACCTTTCGATGAGCTTGCCGGATTGCTCTAGCGACTTTATTATTTCGGCATTGTTTCTGGGGTCTTCACCGCTGTAGAAAGATGATGATGGATAGCCGATTTCGAGCGTGATCACTGTGGTTTCCTGAGGGGTGAGCGGTTGCCATATGGTAACACCATCAAATGACAGGGAAGATAGCGGCGTCCAGAAGGCCCCCCAGTATATGGGTGCCTTGTCGACACAGGCCAGAAATGACCTGCCGCTGACCGGTACTTCCAGCTGCGATATGCGCTCGAAGGCCGCATCGGTGAGTTTGATTTCATGGGTTTGGGCGTTATACGTGATGATGTCTTCTATCGATACTACGGGCCGGTCGGCAATGTCGACATGACTTAGCTTCTCCATCTCGGCGGGCGGGATGTTTTCTCTGGTTAAGTAAATAGCAAAGCCTTCACCTTTGGTATTGGTGCAGCCGCTTAATAGTAAAACAGCACCCACTAAGACAAGGGCTAGCTTTATCCTGGTATGGCCGGTTATGCTCATCGTTGGATTTCCTTGTCTTTGTAATCGCCGGTAGTATGTAAAACGCAGCAAGGAGCCTTAGGTTATTACTACACGATATGCCATATCCGCATAATAGAGCCCGGGTAGCGATAGTCAGTCCCGGGTGAAAGCTAGCAAAATGGGAAAAGCGTAAGTCTCTAGCTGCCCTCTATCTCATTGAGAATGACATCGACACTGCTCGACCATTCCGCGTAAACCGGATCCGTGGTGGTACGAAATGCTTCGATCTGGTCGGGTGTCAGCTCGGTGATGGTCATGCCTTTTTCGCGCAGCAGACTCAACTGGTCCTCAGCGGCATGGCGTGACAGCTGTACTTGTTCCCTTGAAGCCTCGATTGCAGCCAGCCTGATGATTTCCTGAGCAGTACCGGGTAGGCCGTCCCAGTCCTTCTTGTTCATGCCCAGGATGATGGCATCATAGGAGTAATTCCAAATAGTAATGTGCTGCTGAACTTCGTAGAGCCTGGAGGACACGATAATGTCTATCGGGTTTTCCTGGCCGTCGACTCGCCCTTGCTCAAGCGCGCTGATAACCTCGCCAAAGTCCATCGTTACCGGAATAGCTTCCATCGCTCTGTAAATGGAATCGTAAAGGTCGACATCCGGGATACGGATTTTCAGGCCGTGGAGGTCTTCGGGTGTACTGACGGCGAGCCTGTCGTTGGTCAACTGGCGGAATCCGTTCTCACCGTAGGCGAGTCCGACAATACCCAGGTCTTCTGCCTCCTGCAATAGTTGATTGCCAGCAGGCCCGGCCAGAGCCGCATCGACCTGGAAATAGTCGGCGAACAGCCACGGCATGGAGAAGGCCGCAAACGACTGGTCAAGGTTGGTATAAAGCAGGTTGGAGTGATAGGTGAAGTTGATGCTGCCTTCCTGCAGCATGTTCAGCTCTTCTACCTGGTCTCCATTCGCCAGCTCGCCATCGGGGTAAACTGTTATTTGTATCCGGCCGTTAGTTCTCTGTTTGACCAGTTCGGCGAACAAATGCGCTCCCTTGGCCCACGACGAGTCTTCGTTAGTCACGACGCTCATTTTCCAGCTGCGGGCCGGGATATCCGGTACTGAAGCCGGATGGCAGGAGCTGATGGCCGGGGCCAATCCCGCTAAGAAAATACATGGAACGCACAAAATCATCTTCAAGCGAAACAACTTATACTGCTCCTTATGACTAACGTTGATTCTCGCCTTTTGCAGTGCCATTATTCCTGCTTTGCAAAGCTATTTACCAAATTGGATAGGGGTGCAGGTAGCCTGACAGGGGAGGATAATAACCAAATCGTTGTCTTGATTTCTCTAGATTATATCATATCTGGTCAGGTCCTCGATGGTTTCCCGGCGCCTGATAAGACGTGCCTTACCTTCTTTAACCATTACCACTGCCGGTCTAAGAGAAGCGTTATAGTTCGCCGCCTTCGGTAAACTGTAAGCGCCGCAGCCGGCAACCGCAATGATGTCACCTGCTGAAACTTGAGGTAATCTTATATCTCTGATTAATATGTCGCCGGATTCGCAAAACTTTCCGTCTCGTTGAAAATAGGAATTGAGTTTTCGGTGACGGTGGACAACACCACAGCTAAGACATTCGAATCGGAACTCCGCCAGATACTGGATGACCTCAACATAGCAGATAAAATGACGCTGAATAAGGCGTTGCTGAGTGTGACGTAACATTCCTGACTGTTGTTATCCCTCTAAATACCTAACCATAGATACAAAACCACTCTCAAAAACCCCGAACCATCAACTAACTATAACCTTATGCTAAAATGTAATGCTCTCGTATCGTAGTGTTTGCTAGGTGATGCTGTTTATTAGATAATGCGGAAGCGGGTTCATTATTTACTGTAGATGACTAGGGATATTGAGGCCCCTGCCAATATTACAATAGTTAGAATAAACCGCACATTAGTCTTAGTTGAAACTGTCTGCTGATTGCTGTATTTTGGCATAAGGTTCAAATTATGCGCTTTGTTTACTGGAGGTTACAAAAAGCAATTAAAAGACCTCATTATGGCTGGATTGTTTTAATAGGAGCCTTTTTTATCTTCGCTTGCGATAGCATTAGCGAGCGCCTGATGCCATTTCTTATCCCATCAATGGAAGCTGAGCTAAGTATGTCACACGGAGCGATTGGGGGTGTTGTATCTGGTTATTTCGTTACCTTTGCCGTAATGAATATCGTTTGGGGGATACTTGCTGATAGAGTCGGGCCGCGCAAATGTATCCTAATAGGACAGGCTCTAATGATCTCCGGCCTATTTGGTATGGGCTTTACAGATTCGTTTTGGAACAGCTTTTTATTCTATGTTCTATGTGGCGCTGGCGCAGCAGCACAAGTCATTGGTGCTGTAGCTATAAGTTCACGCTGGTTTGTGATTAACAAGAGGGGGAAAGCTAATGGTATCCTAATGTCTGCCGTAGGGGTTGTTGTATTAACACTCGGGCTTGTTATCCCGTTCATACTGGCTGACTTATCATGGCGGTGGAGCTGGTGGATTTTTGCTGCAGTCATTACTATCATAAGCATTCTGTGCTCGTGCTTCCTGGTTGATGACCCTGCGGGAAAAGGCTTAGAGCCCATTGGGGCCTACAAAGATGCAGCTTCAGGAGCACCTGCAGAAAACAATAATCCAAAGATCAAGGGCCCTAGTGTTAAAGACATCTTGAGACGTAGCGTAACTTGGAATATGGCCAGCATATTTTTTACTTGGGGTATTGGCTACGTCATTTTCGCTACGTTTGGTGTTACCTACCTCTACGAAATCGGTTGGCCGGTAAAAGACGCTGCTGAGGTATTTGCAATATGGGGAGCTTTAAGCATACCGAGCCCGATTCTATGGGGAATCCTGGCCGACCGAATGGCCAAAAAGCATGTCCTCCTGATATTACTATCAATTCAGGCCATGGGTATGCTCATCTTTCTAGGCGGTAACCAGTTAACAGCTTATGTAGGAGCAGCTGCGATTGGATTCACATATTTGGGTGTTTTTGTAACCATGGCTTCCGCAATAGGTGATTACTATGAGCCAAAAGTAATTGGCACTGCTTTCGGGATCATAACAGCCTGTTGCGGGGTAGGATTTGCCGTAGGGTCAGTTATAAGAGGACACATAGCTGATAAGAGTGGCACCCTCCATACCGCCTTTCTCTTCGGCTTAGCTGCATTAGCTTCAGCATTTATTCTAACGCTGACATTAAAAAAGCCGCCCAAGTATTCAGTGACTGGATGAAATATCCGGTAAAATAACAAGCACTAGAGGGGTTACTATTCTGCTATGTAATGGCATCGCTTCCGTATAGCTCCACTTAACATGTTTCAGATTCAGCGTTCTGCCAAATAATAATACTGAACGCGCGTCTCCCATCATCGGAGAAATAATGGGACCTCCACTGCTACCGTTGTGCCCTTACCCTCTTCGGAATTGATTGTAAGACTACCTTTCAATAGCGAGGTACGTTCCTGCATCCCCATTATGCCCAATTTACCGCCACGGACAAAACTGCTAATCACTTTGGGTACATTAAATCCGCAACCATTATCGATGTGACGGATATACCGGGCGTAAAGGTAGGTGATGAAGTAACTATAATTGGTCGACAGGGTGGTGATGAGATAACTGCTGGTGATATAGCTAACCTAACCAACACAATACATTATGAGGTGGTGACCAGGCTACCTGCAGTACTTCCCAGGCTCTATCTGCATTCTTATCAGCAAAAAGCATGTAAGGCGAGCTAGGCCAGTGGTCCTATTTTATAGAAGAACATCTTCAGAAACATGCAGGGGATTTCTAGGTAAGTTTCATGGAAAGGAGAATCGTTGTGATGTTAAAAGGTGGCTACTGGGGAAATATACTATTTGTGGATTTATCCCGCGGAGAAACAAGCGTTGGGACGTTTGATGATGGATTCGCTAGAAAGTACCTGGGGGGGGTTGGTCTAGCATCCAGAATAATCTATGGAAAAGTAACCAAGAACACCAATCCGCTCGGACCGGGTAACGTGCTTGTGTTTGCCGTTGGGCCGTATCAAGCAGCGAATGTTGCTGGGTCTGGAAAGTGCAGTGCTTCAGCTAAGTCGCCACTAACGGGGT
>JAQUQE010000021.1 GCA_028716225.1 Dehalococcoidales bacterium
AACAATGGCGTAGGGAGTACAATCAGATACGTCCTCATAGTGCTCTGGAATATCAACCGCCAGCTCCTGCGGCTATCTTAACTATGGCAACGAGGTAACAACTGGTACCACTATTGGGGGCAGGTCACTTTTAGGGCATGTAGAAAAACGTTTAGAAAAATGCAAGGTTTTTGGCAGCGATAATCGTATTTATATAACTTTAGCCAATGAGAATGGAGAAAGTCATGTTATTCATACAGGGCTCTTATTGTATATGGTGATAGTCAACATCCTTGAGGTTAGAGCAGGAATGTAATGAAGATAGTGATACAGGGTGAAAAGATTTTTCTTATTATGCCTCTGGTTGCTCCGGCCGGCAGGGGTAGATGCTCTGCTGTGGCTCCAGAACTCTGGCATAAGCTTGAATCATTCAGTTGGGGTAATTACCACCCGGTTTACCTCTCTCCTTAGAAGCTTGGTATCGACTGGCTTGTTTAAATAAGGAGTCTTTGTCTTTTCAAGGAAAGCTGCTGTTCCACTGCCGATGGTGTCCCCAGTGATGAATATCACCCTCTTCTTCAGGGAGGGAGCTATCTTTCCGATCTTTTCGTATATCTCCTTACCGCTCATCCAGGGGAGCTTGATGTCGCAGAGGACGGCGCTGTAACTCTTGTTCCTTATCATTTCCAGCGCTTCCTTGCCGCTGCCAGCTGTCTCCACGTTATAGCCCTCCCCAGTGAGTACCTTTTCCAGCAGGGAGAGGATGTTCGGCTCGTCGTCTATCGCCAGTATCCTCCCGCCGCTCGTCTTATTGCCTGAGGTTTCTTCCAGCTCATCCATCTCGAGCTGCTCTGCTTCGGCTATGAGGGGTACCTCGACAAAGAAGGTGGCACCCTTTCCCTTTCTGCTCTCGGCATACAGGTTCCCTTTGTGCTCTTTAATTATGCCGTAGGAGAGGCTCAGCCCCAGGCCGGTGCCCTCACCCACCTCCCTGGTGGTGAAGAAGGGGTCGAATACCTTTGCCAGGTTTTCCCTGGCTATACCGGGCCCATCGTCCTTGAAGGATATGCGTATCATCTCGCCCGCCTGCTCTGTCCTGACGGTGAGCTTTCCCCCGTCGTGGGCCCTCTTCATCTCGGTCTCGGCATTGACGATGATGTTCATAAACACCTGCTGAAGCTGCCCTATATCGGCCACCGTCCAGGGGAGTTCCGGGTCGAGGGAGGTGATCACCTCGATGTTTCCCGTCTTCATGGAATACGTCCGGAGTGACAGGGTGTTTTCCACTATCTCGTTGATGTTAGCCCTACTTCGTACCGGCTTGTGATGGCGGGCGAAGGAGAGGAGGCGCTTCACGATACCGGACACCCTCTGGGCGCCGTCGTGTATTATCCTGACCTCATCCTTTATGTCTTCGGGAAGTTCCTTTTGCATAAGGAGCTCGGAGAAGCCGACCACGCCGGTAAGGGGGTTATTAATCTCGTGGGCTACACCGGATGCCATCTCTCCCACCGAGGCCAGACGGTCGGTCACCTGGGCCTTCCGCTCCAGATCCCTCTTCTCTTGCTCTGCCTTCTTACGGTCGCTGATGTCGTTGACATAGCCGTGGTTACGAATAACTTCGCCCTTTTCGTCCCTGATGGGTATGGCATGCTCATGTAGCCACAGAACTGAGCCTTTCTTGTGCAGTACACGGTATTCGCTCACGAAGGGTCTGTATTCCCCATCTATACACCTGTTAAACTCTTCGGTCACCCTGGGGAGGTCATTGGGGTGTATTATTTCACTGTAGAGGTGCTTGCTCTCCATCAGTTCTTTGTCCGTATAGCCCAGCATACGGTATACATTGGGGGAGACATATTCGATGGGCCAGCCCTCAGCCGCAGCCCACTTGAAGACCACGGTCGGCCCGCCCACAAATAGATTGTGCTCCTCTCTCAGTGCATCCTCAGCTTTCTTGCGGTCGGTGATGTCGTGGCACAGGCCGTAGACCCCGGTCAGATTACCCCGTTCATCGCGAATGGGCTTGCAGATAACCTCCAGTATCCTCGTTGTCCCGTCTTTGTGATAGTATTCCAGTTCGAGGTCGAACAGTTGATTGTCCTGTATGCCAGTGCTTATCTCTTTTTCCAGGGCACTTTGCAGGGTTTCGAGGGCGAGCTTATACGATTCCGGGGTAAGCTGCTCCTTCGGGTGCTGCTTCATTCTCTCTTCAGAAGTGAAGCCCAGCATTCTCTCTACTGACGGGCTCACGTATGTCATGTTCATATCTAGGTCCATGGTAAAAATCACGTCGGTCATATTCTCGGTGAGGAATCTGTATTTGGCCTCCGATGCTATAACCGATTCCTCTGCTTTCTTGCGGTCGGTGATTTTTCCCAGCCGCTCAGCAATAGCATCTATCAACAGCCGCTCTTCTTTGAGGAATGGGCCTTCATAAAGTGCTGGCTTCTTTTCAAGGTAACCAACCTCTACATATCCTGCTGTATCTCCTTTTACTCTAATGGCCGAGGACTGCCTCCAATCAGTTTCCCGGTAGTTCGCTGTTTTGAACTCACCGTCACCAGCAGTAATTCTGGCACATGCAATCTCCGGATACTGCCAGCTCGCAGGAAGTATCTCTACCACTTTCTGGTATATCTCAGCCACAGTTAGTCCCGGTATTTCAGCAATCCCGGCAATACCATAAAGGCAGTCAAGCTCCTTTACCCGCTCAGCTGCATCATGCTCCAATCGTCTTCGCTGCTCCTCCACCTCTATGTCTTGCAGAGCGAAGGCAATATCCCCCGCTACCTCGTGGAGTAGACCCAGCTCTTCCGCATCATTTGCCTGTTCAAGCGGGACGGATACAGCCAGCAATCCGTAGACCTTCCCACCATGTTCAAGACGGACAGACATCCCTCCCCTGCCAGCACACTTATGTGAGATAGGACAGTCAGTGCAGATTAAGGCAGGGTCTTCAGTTACTACGACTTCCGATCGCTTTAACGCAGTCTGCCCGCAGGCAGGTATCTTACCCTGGTTCAGGCGCTCGACCATGGGCTGGAAATCTTTTCCCAGCCCAGACTCGGCATGTGCCGTAAGCTTTCCGGACTCATCCAGCAGGGCAATCCAGGCACTATAATAGCCGCGGCTCTCGGTAAGGCTCTTACAGGCACCCTTGAGCAGTTTCCTCTGGTCCTTCTCTTTGGTAATGAGCTGGTTGACATTGCGGATAGCACGTAGTACCTGCATCAGGTGCTGGTTTTTTTCTTCTGCCCGTTTGCGCTCGGTGATATCAAATCCTGAACTCAGAACTCCTTTTATTCCGTCTTCACTTATAGGTACGGACTTCTGCAAGTATGTTCTACCGTCACGGCAGATTTCCGTTTCGACCTCCCTTCCGGTTTCCAGCACCCTTGTAATCGGGCAGTCAGGGCAGGGATTATCTCTGTGCTGATAGTATTGGTAGCATTTTTTACCCTCTATACCCTCAAGGCTTACTCCAGTGAGGCTGGAGTACTTATTATTGGCCAAAATATAGCGGTAATCCCTATCCAGATAGAAGATAAACGTCGGGGAATTACTGAGGATATAAGATTTCTGGCGCTCAGATTCGGCCAGCTTCTCTAACAGTTGTTTTGTTGGCATGTCCTTGTCCATCAAATCACATATATGATTGATATTGTAAATTAATCCCAGCTCATTACGGCTTAGGATATTCTGACATAATCTAGAGGACATTATGCTCTCCAATAATGGTTTTTGCAATACTTTTAGAGGGCATATGGAAAAACGTTTAGAAAAATGCAAGGTTTTTGGCAACGATAACCGTATTTATATGATTTCAGCCAATGAGAATGGAGATAATACAAAAGAGCTTTTTGTAACCTTCACACTCCACATTCTGCCATTCTCACATTCTCTACTCTCAACCGCTATTATATGATGTATGTATAATAAGAGTATGAGTATGAAGATGGTGAGTATGTAGGATGAGAGACCAACATATTATTACCGTGAAAAATGTGAACCTTTGGAAACACGTTTTACCCCTGGCATGCATAATCGCATTAGCAACATGCCTTACTGCCTGTAGTACTGCTCCTTCCGAGACAGATACCAAACAACATATATCAATGACCGAAGCTCAGGTTGTCAGAATCATTGATGGAGACACCATTGAAGTAAATATTTACGGAAGCAGTTACAAGGTCCGTTATATTGGCATAGACACTCCCGAAGTCGGTCAACCTTGCTCAGCCGAAGCAACTGCCGCAAACCGGGCCCTAGTAGAAGGCAAGACCGTTCATCTGGAGAAGGACGTTTCGGAGACCGACAAGTATGGCCGTCTCTTGCGGTATGTATATGTTGGCCAGACAATGGTAAATGCTGAGCTGGTGCGGCAAGGCTATGCTCACGTCTACACTTACCCTCCGGATGTGAAGTACAACGAGCAGTTTCTCGATTTAGAGAGGGAGGCGCGGGAAGAGGGGAGGGGATGCTGGGGTTTAGATTAATGGAGGTTTGTTACACGTATTGAGTGTTTGTTAGCTTTATCTGGGCAGACAAACGAGTAATGTTTATCAATGACTTTTCGCACTCCTAGTTATTGTGTGGTAGTGAATATAGTTATGCCCGCTTTATCTTATTTTCCTAACTAAATTTATTTTCAGTATATGTATCAGGTTATTCCACCTACTGATTGAACACATGGGTAACAAATCACAAGATATGAGAGATAAGGATTCTTGTACCGATAGCTATTAAAATTGCACCCCCAGCTGTATGTGCACGTTGTCCTGCTAATTTACCAAACTTGGTGCCCAGTAATAAGCCTAAAATAGTGATACCGAAAGCTGTAATTCCGATAACCGTACTGCTTAAGGCAATACTAACATCAAGGAAGCTGAGCCCAAATCCAACGGCTAGCGCATCAAGGCTATTTGCTACGGACAAAATCAGTAGTGAAGTAGTTTTATCATAGCGAAGTCCTGCATTAGTGCGATTATTGCTGTGTATAGATTCCCAGATCATTCTACTTCCGACAAATACTAGCATGCCGAACGATAGCCAATGGTCGAATCCACTTATTATTACCCAAATTCTATTTCCAGCAAGCCAGCCAAGAAATGTCATTAAGGCATGAAATGATCCAAACGCAGTAGCTTGGCGAATTATCTGTAACTTGGATGGGGAGCCAATAGATACACTACAACTGATGGAAACTGCGAAACTATCTGCTGACAGAGCGAGCGCTATCGGTAAAATGGTAGAAACGTCCTCGATCACTTCAAGGAATTATGACATAAGCGAGCGTTTTATCCAAGGTTATGTTGAACGCAGATTATGGAGCGCAAATAAGCCGTTAAATGGATGTTGAGAAGATAACAAAACCGAGTTTTGTTTTGTTCTCAATTCAGGCATACCAGGAGGTCTTTTGCACAATATAAGCGCTTGTGGGATAATCCATGAATTATTTAACTGACCAGGTATGATAGCCTGCTGTGGGTTAGTTTAATATGCGAAAGAGTCCAGTAATAAATGGCGGTAATCCCCGAACTCATATTTAAGAAAAACGATTGATTACGGCTTTATAACGATTCTTTCCCTTCACGTTCTGGGGCCATACACGTAAAACTTGCATGTTGATCAATATGATTTACCTACTCTATATGTCTACGTGCATTTCAACTTCATTAAATATCTTCACCTTTTCTTAGCGCTAGGATTGCCTTTATTCCCTCAATGTTTATGCCCTTTTTGTCCAGTCTGAATACTTCTTTTATGACCATAATCTCTTTATCAGAAAATAACCTATGGCCCGCTTCGGTTCTATTTGGGCTAATTATACCGGCGTTTTCGTACCTTCTTATGCGATGTGCCTCAACACCAGTGATGGTAACTGTTACCGCCATCGTATACTTTGGCAGCAGGGTATTTCTATCAGGCCTTTGGCCCCTTTCAGTACTGAGTTCCCCTTCCATTCTTTCGACCAGGTCAGCAAATTGTTAAGGCTCATTATCTTCAGCAGGCAATCTTAGATTTAACCCTCGATCGCTGAAAGTCTCCTAGCTTGCTATTTGTGATAGCAGTGAGGTTATGATTTATGGAAACCAGGAGGTTTGTCAGTAGGGGTCTCTTCTCAAGTTCCTGGTTGGTCGCATTTATATGCCCCTATTCTCTCCGGATGATTATTGGCAACGTAAGGTAGCGACTCTTCTCTGTAAATGATTTTCATGCAATTAAGACACTGCCAGCCATCTTCATGAGGTATGAATATAGCGCTGTTGCAGTAAGGCTTGGGACACTTCGAAGGCAGTCTAGAACATCGTGTCTTTGGCGCAGTTATAATGTCGGACATTTTACCCTCCGATGATCAGTACCCCCTTTAATGCTCTAAGTTGCCGTACTGCCAATACCAATTTCAGGCCTCTAGCAACACGGTGCTAATCGACATAGATTATCACAAACTACCCGACGTTTGTTTAATCGAAGTACATCTCTACTCCTTTAGGTTATCCCTTATCTATAGCAAAACGCTCCACCCATTGCCTCAGTGTAAGGTATTTTCCTGTTTTCGCATCATAACACTCTTGTAAACGTTTTTTCTCGGAAATCCGCTCGTAATCATCTGTGCCAGTCCTCAGTAGGTCAATAAGATCTTCCTTCGAGAATCCCCATTCTTTCGCAAGATATCGAACAGCCTGACCGTTTCGATATTCGCAGCCCATCTGCTTAAGGGCAAGTTCCTGCAGGTGCCGAATTTCACTTCCTTGCCTCCCCTGTTTTTGTGCAAGTACGACTGACTGTATATAGTTTCTCTGAGATACTTCCCTCTGAAGTGGCTCTTCTCTCAGGATTGCTTCTACCATTTTTCATCCCATTCTTCGTGTTCTTACTAAGAATCGAGCATCCCATGTAACTTTTCGATGTGCTCCTTAAATCTCTGGCTATAGGTGTTGTCATGTCTTGTTGAAAATGATTTCCACTCCGGACTTGCCTTTGTGGTAGCTTCAACAGAACTCTGTACATCAATTGTCGCCCCCTTTGAGGCAGCCTGACCAGCGAGTTGCTGTACGGCCAGTCCAACTTGTCTTTCAACATCAGCCTTGATTTTGTCATAGGTTTTCTTACTTTCTTCCCTGTACTGCTGACGCAGTTCTAAGATAGATCCCAACTCGTGCTCAAGGCCAGAATAGTCACCCTTATCCTTTAGTGTCTCAATTGCCAGCAGGCCTTGGCGCAACTTAGTGATGTCTGCGTCACTGCTTGATAATTTCATAGCGCCAAGTATTCTTAATTGGGCATCCTTAAGAATTCCACCTCTTCCTTCGTCTCGATGCTTCTTTAACTCTTTCCAGAGATCATCATTACTCAGCTGATTAGTAAAATATTCAGCCAGCAGAGATGTCAGTTCCTCAGAGTATTGCAGCTTGGTCCTTTCTTCCTCGGTCAGCTCGCCGATACTGGCAAGTTTTTCTCTGGCTAATGGGGATAATTCCACAATATCACCTCCGCTTATGAGAGTGAGCTATATGCTTATGCCGGCATTTCTCGTGGACATAGACAGCGCATTTAGCACAATAGTAGATGTGGGCTTTGACTTCTTTGTGACAGATCGGGCAGTTCATCTGTTTACCCCCTCTCATTTATGAATGAGTAAATCTACAATCATATTTGAAATTGACAAATGTCTGACCACCATGAGTCAACTCAAAGTAACACTCGCAGAATGCTGCTATCGATATCGACACAATTCCTAAGAGGTATTGTCCGAGAGATAGATCGATTATCCAAAACCGCGGTATAGAGATCTTATTTCATGATTAGCTCTCTACCCTTGTCATTCGACAAGTCTTACGCCACTGCAGCAATTATCCTTCTGCACACAAAATTTACTCGCTTAAGCTCCTCCTTATCGTCATCATGCCTTACAACCGCGACTTCCCGCTTGTTTCTTACTAAAGCGCCCCCAATTACTCCACATTATGACCTACAATTGATTAGTTTAGTATTCTGGAGGAGGTGGTACCGGTGCTTTCTCCTTCTCAGGTATATCTGTAATCATGGCTTCGGTAATCAGTGCCATCATAGCCGTGCTGGTAGCATTCTGAAGGGCACTTCGTGTGACCTTAAGCGGGTCAATGATACCTCTCTCTTCCATATCAACGTACTCTTCCTTAACAACATCAAAGCCAAAACCACGTTTCGAACTCTTTACTTTCTCGACAACAACCGCCCCGTCATACCCGGCGTTTACTGCCAGTTGCCGCAGGGGTTCCTCAAGAGCCCTTCTGATGATTTTGGCCCCGGTTGCTTCATCGCCTTCGAGAGAAAGCGTGTCAAGAGCCACTAGAGCATTAACAAAAGCGATACCACCACCGGGGAGGGTACCTTCTTCAGCCGCTGCCTTAGTTGCGGCCAGTGATCCTTCAACACGTCGCTTCTTATCCTTCAGTTCGACTTCTGTCGGTGCACCAACCTTAATCACCCCGACACCACCAGCTATCTTGGCTAAACGTTCCTGAAGCTTTTCTCGGTCGTAATCAGACTTTGTGTCTTTAATCTGAGTCTTTATCTGCTTCACCCTGGCCTCGATCTCTCCCAAGGAACCCTTACCCTCAACGATGGTAGTATTATCCTTGTCCGCTACCACACGGCGAGCTCGCCCCAAATCATCCACGTTAACTGAGTCGAGCTTCCTGCCTCTTTCTTCAGTGATGACCTGACCGCCAGTTAGAATGGCCATGTCTTCAAGCATAGCCTTCCTCCGGTCGCCAAATCCCGGTGCCTTGACAGCCAGACAGTTCAGAGTACCTCTGAGCTTATTCACCACCAGCGTTGCCAGCGCTTCTTTCTCAATATCTTCAGCAATAATGACAATATTCTTACTTGTGGCGCTGACCTTTTCCAGAGCCGGTAGAAGATCGGAAACGGCGGAGATTTTACTATCAGTGATTAAAATGTATGGGTCCTCTATGATTGACTCCATCTTATCAGTATCAGTGATGAAGTAGGGACTAATGTAACCACGGTCAAACTTCATTCCCTCAACATACTCCGTCTCAAACCCTATACCTTTGCCTTCTTCAACAGTGACTACTCCATCCTTGCCTACCCTGTCCATTACTTCACCAATGATTCTACCAATTTCAGGATCGTGCGCAGTAATGGTGGCAATCTCGGTCATCTGCTCCTTGGTAGTTATCGGTTTCGCCATACTCTTCAGTTCATCGATAATAGCGGCAGTTGCCTTTTCCATACCATACTTTAAGGCCATCGCCTCAGCTCCGGCCGCGATATTTTTAAACCCCTCGTGAATCATAGCCTGAGCTAGGACTGTGGCAGTTGTTGTGCCATCGCCGACGTCGTCACCAGTCTTCTTAGCTGCTTCCTTAATAAGCGAAGCACCCATGTTAGCAAAAGGTTCTTCTAACTCGATTTCCTTGGCTACCGTGACCCCATCATGAGTGCTTATTGGTGAGCCCCATTTCTTACTGAGGACAACATTATGCCCTCTGGGGCCAAGAGTAACCTTCACCGTGTTAGCTAGAGTATCTGCCCCCCTCTTGAAATACTCCCGAGCTTCTTCATCAAAGATTAACTGCTTTGCCATGCTTCCCTCCATTATCAACTTCATTTTAGATTCTTAGTGCCATAATATCACTCTCGTGCAAGATCAATAATTTCTCGTCGTCAAGTTCTACCTCAGTACCAGAATATTTAGCAAACACTACCTTATCACCTGTCTTAACACTCATTGCTATTCTTTGGCTATCGTCACCCATTTTCCCGGGGCCCACAGCAACCACTTCCCCTTCCTGAGGCTTTTCCTTAGCGGTATCGGGAAGGATGATACCTCCTTTGCTCATTTCATGCCGCTCGATAGGCCTAACTACAATCCTATCGCCAAGTGGTTCCAGCCTGGCTGTTGTCTTTGTTTTCGCTGTCATTATAACCTCCTTAGGTTGTACTTTTTTGGTTCGGATTAACCTACAGGAAGCAGGAAGGCTGCTCCTCAAACTCTTCGGAAGTTTTTTGCCGCGATGTATCGTTTAGACTTTTTCAACAGAGATTCTTACTTTATCGCCCTTCTTGAGGTCTTGAGAAGGTTTAAAGGTAATCTCCTTCATCTTATCTGTCCAATCGACCCTCAGAAGGACTTTCAGGTTGTCTGTCTTCTTGACATCAGCCGTAATCTCGGATTGTACTTCGCCAAGTTTTACAGAAACCGCCATCTTTACCCCTCCTTTCCTTTTTAAACTGAGTTATCAGCAGCCCCCCTGACTACCTAATTGAAATAATAGACCACCCTGTATTAGAACTGCGCTAGAGTTACGTTAGAATTACGTTAGAATTATTAAAAAGTATAATCGCCTTGAACATTTTCACTGACCAGGTTCATTTCCTGACTTTCGTCTTAGCCTTTCAAATCGCTTTAGTAATTCTTTCTCTCGGAAGCTCAGATTAGTTGGTGTAACCACTTTCACAATGACGTACTCATCGCCGCGGCCATGGCGGTCAATGTGTGGAACGCCCCTATTCTCCAGCCTAAAAACGGTACCAGTCGGCGTCCCCTCAGGTATCTCTAGTTTGATCTTATCATCAAGGGTAGGCACGTTTATCTCGCCACCAAGGGCTGCCGTAGTAAACGATATGCCCTTTTGAATATATATATCTGAGCCATGTCTTTCAAAAGTCGGGTGCTTTTCCACGTTTAGGACAATATATAGGTCACCAGGCATATCTTCCCCCTTTTTACCTTCGCCGGTAACCTTTATACTGTAGCCGGTATCAGCACCAGCAGGTATCTTTACCGTTATCTCTTTCTTTTTATTAATGGCCCCTTTACCTTGACACCCTTCGCAGGGATACTTGATAATCTTGCCTCTACCACCACACTTGTCACAGGCAGATATCTGTCTGAAAACGCTGTATCCCGACCTCTGCTCTCTAACAATCTGCCCAGTGCCGCCACAGCCCTGACACCGCTCCAGGCCATCAGGCTTCGCTCCGGTTCCACCACAGGCAGCGCACTCCTCAACTTTCGATAGCTCTATTACCTTCTCGGTGCCGAAGGCTACTTCTTCCAGAGTAACCTTGACATCGTATCTCAAATCAGTACCCTTTCTCACTTCTTTCCTTGTAGTCGCCCTCCGGCTGAAGAAGGTATCAAACAGACTATCACCAAATCCGAAGAAATCCCTGAGACCAAATTCATGGAACAGGCTGGAGAAATCAACGCCCCTAAATATGTCCTCCTGGGTATAGCTCTCAAGACCGGCGTGGCCATAGGTATCATAAAGGCTGCGTTTATGAGAATCGCTAAGGACCGCGTAGGCTTCATTTATCTCCTTCATGTGCTCTGCTGCTTGAATATCCCCTGGATTTCTATCGGGGTGATACTTCATGGCATGACTGCGGTATGCCTTTTTAATCGTAGCCTCATCAGCGTTTCTATCAGTACCGAGAACTTCGTAATAATCTCGTTTCATCGTGTTCATTGTAAACATCTCGATCGCCTCGTATTTCTACTCCATTTTCTCCGCACAATCTCGGCACGCTATAACCGTCGGGAAGAACCTGGTTAAAGTCTTCATCTCAGAAAACGGCAGAGTTCTACCACAATACTTACACTTGAAGATAATCTCTCTGGTTTCTTTCCTTTCCGTTCGCGTTTCCTCTACTGCATCATCTGTCATGTTTTAGATCCTCACTATGGTAACCGGATTCACATACTGGTTGTAGTTGTTTCTTGATTTCATGTCTGGTCTTTCTTGTGTTTCTAACTGTTTTCTAATCGCTGGTGGTTGTCCCCCCTGCTATCCGTAACATAAAACCCTGAGCCCTTGAAGATTATTGGCACCGGTGAGAAAAGACGACGGGCTTCGCTCTGGCACTGAGGGCATGGCGCCCCCCCGTTATCTCGGAACCCCTTTCTCATCTCAAATCTATGTGAGCATTTTGTACATTCGTATTCATAGATTGGCATACATTAACCTCCAGCTATTAACCTTAGATTTTTAAACTGTCCAGTTCCAAAAGGCTTCAGTTAAGTGTTTTTTCTTCCATCTGCAACATCTTGTCATGTATTCATTTTAATCCTGTCTATTTCTCTTGCTATTAGTATTCTTAATCCCTCTATTGCTGAGTACAGACACCTTTGTTCGTCCCATATGCTTCTCAAAGAACAAATCAATAGCGTTACCGCCCACCCGTAGTTTTCTCACCTTGAGCGGACGATCACGAGTGCTTTTCGGAGGTATTGGACAAACCCAAGAATAACCTGTAGGAGTATAGAGGGTAATTTCCCTGCTGAATTACAGTCTTTCCTTACTAGGTATATCCGTGCTATCTAACCTAGTAGGTAGTAGAGCTTCATCATATAGAGTGCGACTTTTCCCACTAATTTGAGGCAAGCCGAGGGAAGCATCCGTCAGACTATTTCTTAGCACTTTCGATCATTACTTTCGGTTTGACCTTTATCTGCTTGGGTTTTATCTCCTCAGCTTTGGGTAAGGTCAGAGTAAGGATGCCGTTCTCGAAAACTGCCTCTGCCTTGTCACTCTTAACCTGTACTGGTATAGCTACCGATCGGCTAAAGGTACCGTAGCGACGCTCCTTATAGAAGTAGTCTTCCTCTTTGACTTCCCGATCCTCCTTCTGCTCTCCCCTGATTGTGAGGGTGTCTCCGCTGATTGTGATATCAACCTCCTCAGGTTTAATGCCGGGTATAGCTGCCTTCACCACGACATCGTCAGCAGTTTGGTACATGTCCACTGATAGGTTGCCTATTCCTATCTCTGGCCACAACCGCGACGGTCTGACGAAACTATCTTCAAGCAGCCTATCCATAGCATTCCTTAAGGTCGTCATTTCCCTCAATGGTTCCCAACGTATCATTGTCATTGTTACACCTCCTTGTATGATTTATTGATTTTACTAATCATACTGCCTTCCTCGGCTTGCCTGTGATATTCATTACTGGGATGCTTTCTTTTAGTAATCTCTCTTAGCTTGGCACAATTAACACACCAAAAGCATTATCGTAATATATGATATTTACGTTCTAATAACCAAAGCCATCACGCCTAACTCGTGAGCATGCGTTAGCTTCCCACAACTTTGGCACCTCCTTTCGGCATATGTGATCAGCTTTATTCCAAGGGTTTGCCCAAATCCACTCATTTTCCTTCCTCCCTCCAATAATCTAAAACATACTCATCGGATTCAGTCGCTCAATTCACAGTGGCCTAGCCAATACATACGGACGACCTAGCTGTTTATTATTTAATTGGTTATCCTTACAAGCCAGGCATAGTCTGGCTTGAGGCATTGCCTCTAGCCGTTCCGGATTTATCTGACGACCACAGTTCTCACAAAGCCCATAAGTTCCCTGCTCCAACTTACGTAGAGCTTCACAGACTTCGCCTACGCTGTCCTCTATTTGCGTTCTAAGGATCAGCTGTTTCTCTAATTCATAATATTCGTTAGCTTCCTCATCTCGCCTGTCTTGTGAAAAGGTAATGCTAGTCCGTAATCGCTCGAGCTCTTCACTCAAATGCTTTCGTTCATTTTCTAACCGTGAACGAACCAGATTGAAGTCGCTAATCATTTTTCTCCCTACAAAGCTGGGTCTTGTTCGAATCCTTAATATGGTCACCTAATTTAGCATTCTCATACTTCGACTGCTGGTTTCATTTTAAACATACTTGTATTAGAATAACGCTAGAGAAACGTTAGAAATACGTTAGAGTTAGTAGACTTTGACTGATGAGGTCTAAATGAGCAATGGTAGAGATTCCAAAAACGATTGTAGAGTCGATTGACCTTAAGGCAACACTAGAGTTAATCTTGAGGAATGCGGTCAAGGCTTTGGGTGGTAGCTCTGGTGTGGTAGCCACTTGGAATGAAGCAGAGCATCGCTTTATTGTCGATGCTTCTTACAGTATGGATGCCAATTCACTAGCTCAGCTTGAGTCAATCCTTACTGAAATCGCACCTGATCTTGCTGGCAGCAAAGTGAGCTTTAACCTCCTTTCTAAACTTCTTCCCGATTCCACCTTGCCACTATCTAACCAAGGTGTAATACAAGACCCTATAATTACACTGCCGCTTCAAATCGGAGAAAAGTGGATGGGCTTAATTTATGTCCTTCGTCCCTTAAACTCACTCCCCTTTTCCAAAGTAGACCAACCAATCCTAGCTGCTTTTGCCGAAGAGGCGGCCACTGCCGTGCAGAACGCTAAACTAGCGTACTTTTTGGCTAAGGAGAAACAGAGAATTGAGTCCATTCTCGAAGGCAGTGCTGATGGTATAGTCAGTATAGACTCCCAGCGTAGGATAACCGGCTTTAATCGGGCGATGGAAAAGCTAACCGGTTACAGTAGAGATGAGGCGCTGGGAAAGGAATGCCATAAAATATTAGATTTCCGGACAGGAGACGATAAGAGTCTGTGCTATACACAATGCCCTATGATAGTAAAGACCTATCTGGGAACGGACACTGTTCAAGAAAGCCAAGGAATAATCCGGAAGAAAAATGGCCGAGGGCTCGACGTAGCAATGAAATACTCCATACTCCCTTCTATGGATGGTAAGCCTGTGAATGCTGTAGTCAATGTTCGAGACCTATCAAGTTTTAGAGAGCTTGAGAATCTCAGGGAGGCATTCCTCTCAATGTTAGGACATGAATTACAGACCCCTCTTTCTATCATCAAGGGTTACGCGAGCACACTAATTAGTAGCGGAGGCGGGTGGGATCAAGAAACCTTACGCCAGGGGCTAAATGTTATTGAGGAGGAAAGCGATCGCCTTAGTGCATTAGTAAGTAGGCTCTTACTTGCGTCCCGGATATCATCCGGTGTTAAGATACTGGTAAAAGAGCCTGTGAGCCTTACAAACCTCGTCGGTAAAATTATGCGACGCTTCCAGGTCGTCAGCAATATACATGACTTCAAAAGTGATTTTGAGCCTGAACTTCCTCCAGTTCTCGTTGAGCCACAGATGATAGAAGAAGTGATATACAATCTGGTAGATAATGCGGTGAAGTATTCCCCTACCGGCGGCACCATAACCATATCAGGTAGAAAAAAAGACAACCAGATTAGAGTGACAGTGAGCGATCAGGGCCTAGGTATTTCAAATGTTGATAAACAGCGTGTCTTCGAGCGTTTCTACCGTACGGATGGTGTGTTAGAGCGCAAATTGAAAGGGCTAGGGTTGGGTTTATATATCTGCAAGTCAATAATAGAGGCTCACGGGGGAACGATTGAGGTTGACAGCGAAGTGGGCAAAGGATCTCGATTTACTTTTTCCCTGCCTTTAGAGAAGATTGTATGATCATTGCTTGATCGCTAAAGGATATGGACTACTATGAATAGTGGCAAGAAAATACTGGTGGTGGATGATGAACCTCAGATAATCAAGTTTATTAGTATGAACTTGGAAATAGAAGGGTTTCAAGTTATAGAAGCCCGTAACGGTTGCGAAGCTCTCGAAAGGATTACCCAAGAGATTCCCGAATTGGTCATTCTTGACATCATGATGCCAGATATGGATGGTTTCGAGACTCTAAAGAGGATCCGTCAGGTGTCATTGGTACCGGTTATTTTCCTTAGCGTAAAGGGGCAGGAACTTGATCGGGTTCACGGCCTAGATCTTGGTGCGGATGATTATATGACCAAGCCATTCAATCCAAGAGAGCTTGTTTCGAGAATCCGGGCTGTGTTAAGAAGAACAGAGGCGAAAGGCCTAGCGGCGGCTTCGGAAATAATCGTTGACAGTGATCTACGAATCAATTTTGACCAGAGAAAGGTTATTGCTCGAGGTCAGGAGATACAGCTACGACCGACCGAGTACCGACTGCTCTACCAACTGGTGAGCAACGCTGGTAAATTACTCTCTCACGAGACACTCTTATCACGTGTCTGGGGCCCAGAATACCGTGACGAAGATCAGTACGTACGGCTATATATTACATACCTTAGACAGAAGATTGAAATAGACCCCAAGAATCCAAAATACATACTTAGCGAACGTGGGCTAGGCTACCGGTTCAGGCAGTTTAACCAACCGCAATAGCTCGTAAAAAGTGAGTCCCGTGGTGTAACCACGGGACTCATCTCTAGATCCTCTTCTCCCATGCTTCTTTTAGCCTGGCATTGTGCCAGAGACCCCATGCTTATACCAAGAAGGGGCAAAGGATGAGCGAGAAGCCTCAGGGAACTTTCTTTGGCTCCCCGCTGGTAACCACACTACCCGTCATCCCCTGCAAGACCTACCAGCGGGGAGCCAAGCCTGACCATCTGCCAACGGCATAACCATTTCAGCATAGCCATCACCTCCTTTTCCACTGGTATTTAGAGGACCTATTAGAAGCTGCCTCTATAACAGATTCCATAAATAAATTACCACATTTTTTGTTAGAAAAGCGTTAGAGTAATATTAAAGTTCTGTTAGAATCAATATTATTTACAGGTTATATAATGCCTTAACTTTATCTTCAGTAAGGCTGTGGTTAATCATATCCCATTGCTCGTCCATGTCATTGTTCTTGATATTATCATGCCCAGTAGTTATGACAGCCTGTAGCGTGGTCAAACTTACTCTTCTTTCCAAAATCCGCGGGGGTGCAGTTTGCTGTGCATGAATATCTTGTTAGTATAATATACATAGAATAAGGTGCTATGGCTGAGTTGACTCATGGCTGACCGGAACAGAACTCTCAGATAATACAAAACGCTCTTCGAATAGTCAACAAGACAATATCGTATCTAGTGGCTAATCGCAGCCATAAGTCTATGCAACATTATACAGTACGATTAGAGCAAAAGCTCACCATTAGTCACACTTCTTATCGTTTAACGTGGAAGGGTTATACATTAGTCAGAAACGTGCAACCTGAACATCTTCGAACATAGGTTTGAGATAATTGGCATCTTCTAGCGGTTCAGGAAAGAGAATATGTTTGTTTATGAAATCACCGCGAGACCATGTGCCATCGCCGTAAGAAAAGCGTAGTTTTTCATAAGGTGTGGCTGAAATGATATACGAATCTAGGCTTACGTTGTGAAGCCCAGTCTTAGTAGCCCAAGATTCTGACAACAGACTTAGGCGTTCATGTAACACCGTCTTATCGCTTAGTTCGTAAGCCTTTTCATGCATCATCCCATGTGGTTCGACGAAAATCACCCTTTGCTTGTTTCCCTCCTTAATCCATAAGATAAAATCGGGGTAAAAGCCTTCATTTTCGAAGAAACCAACACCACTGCCCCGGCTAAGGTTACGTAATAGAAAAATCTCCTTATTCATTAACGATTTGCTTTTCTCTTGGCGGACTAATTTCCGTACGTCATTCACAAACCGTCGTTCCTCTTGATTCAAACCAGGAGGTCTGCTTTTCACTTTGTCACCTTTCTCGATAAGTAGGGGTTGGTACAGATGACGGTCGAAGTGAATGTTTGGAAGCTCTCGTATCTCATCCTTGTATATGCGATCGCCTTCATCAATTAGCGCTTTAACCGCATTAATGAGTTCAGCTTCACTTCGGGCGATACGGACAGAATAGTTTTGAAAATTGCTGTCATTCTTATCCAACAGGGCATAAACCCTGTTATTGGAATCCCATCGCTCTTTGCATACGCGGTAGTACTTCTCAAGGTACTTGCGCAATATCGATATAGCGGTCTCCTCAAGCAGACCCAATTCAGAAAATGACTGAGGTCTAACCACTCTTTCATCTGATACCAGTGAGTACAACTTCGAGTCCTTCTGCTCAAGTAGTTTACGAGGCATGTAAGACTGGATAATTAGGTTTGCGAACCCCTTCTCCTCTTTGAACTCAAGTAGTTTGACATAGACTGCTTCCCAATCAATTAAATCCAGGCTTTCTGATGGTATAATTTGTTCCTGTCCGGTCTTCATAGCTGTCGTTGCCAGCTGCCCGGACAAGCTCCGCATGGACTGAACCTTCAAAGACATATCCAGATTGACTTTGGCTGCCGCATCCGGTATCACAAAGATATTACATTCCGTAGCGAAATCTTTGTCTTCAGGAAGGTACGGTAAAAATAATCCTTTCCCCAAGAAATCCTCATTAGGCTTTATTGCCAGAGGCAATTCAACATGACCTTCAGTTTCTAATCCCTCACGCTCGAGATATTCTCGGAACTGCGCCATATAATTGGCTCTAACCGCGAAAATGTTCAGTGTTTCCAACAGACGGATGTGTTCCGGATGCTCTCCGTCAATAGCAGCACTTCGTTTGAGACTATAATCCAGTCCGCGTAGGCGCACGCCTCTACCAAAAAGCTGGATTATCTCCGAACCCTCTGTCCGACCTATGTTTAGCAAGCCCATATTGGAAACCCGCCAGCTATTCCATCCCTCCATAAATTTCTTTGCGCCGATAAGGACATTGATTTTACTAGCTGGGTAATTGATTCCCTCAAATAGCGAATCTGAAATCACATCATCTTCCACGTTAATTCCAGCGCCATCGGCTTCCACTAATTTCTTAAACGTGCTGGTATCACCGATGTAGATAAGACCGAAATAATCCTCCGAACTTCCAGCCCGGAGCCCTAACTCTCCAGTCATACCTCGTATATCACCGATGTGGAGTTGACCACCAACCGGAGCGTGAAAGATGCTCGCAAGTATGTCACAAAATACTGCTTCCGGCTCATATCCTGCCCCCCTCAGGTATTCGAATCTGCTAGCGAACACGTCATCCCCATGTGCATCTATCAACCCAGTCTTCCCGCCAATTATCTTACGAATGGTTTCAACTCCCCATCCGTTCTTATTCTCAAGAAAATGATCCAGAAAACGGACTACAGTGAGTACGTCAGATCGTTTCTGGCGAGCCTCTGTGTATACTGCGTTTACGCTGCTGCCGACAAAAACCCACAAGGGCTTGTCCAGATTGTACGGACGTAAAGTGTCTGCCTTCTCTTTAAAACATCGCAGCTGCTCGTAGAAACTTAGCAGGTTTCCCAGCAGCAGAAGTTCGGTCTTCTTCTGGGTAGTCTCTTCTTGAAGATTCAGTATATGGAAGTCTTTCCCATAGCCGTCACCATGGAAGTACCGATAGGAATAGTCAAAAGCTATCGCCTTACCATATTCATCCGTCAGTTCATTCCGGTGAGAAGCAGAAAGTGCCTGACCGAAAGTGGCACTGTACTCAAAAGTAAAGCCGGTCTCCCCAAGTGCATCACGAAATCTTCTCCAGGCCTCGCCGCCGGAGCCCTTGTGTCCTTCATCTACAAATATAAGGTTGTTTCCTTCGAAAGCCTCGACAGGAACGCTTACGCCACCACCTCGCTTTTCCTGGACTAGCTTAGTTATTTCAATAACACGTACCGTGTCAGGGTGAATCAAACCAAGGCCGCTCTCTCCAAGAGTAAACCGCTCACAGGGAATGGAGGAGGCCATCATCTCGTCCATATGCTGCTCGGTAAGCCCTTCGTTGGGGGTGATGAGCAGAATATTATCCAGTGGTCTGCAGTTGTAGTGAAGAAACTGCAAATAGTTGATGTGCATGATAAGCGTCTTACCGCTACCAGTGGCCATCCAAAAGGCGAGCTTGTTCAAATATGTATCGCTGAATTCAGGGTCGGGGATATCCCCGACAGATTTGTGTGAGTTACGGTCACGTATAAAATCATTAAGAGAGCTTAACATCCTACCGGGGTGGTTGAACCTCCAGTCCAGAAGTACTTCAGTGTAAACTAGTGCCAAGTGCTGAAAATAGCGCAGAGTAATTGGTTCTGGACGGTGCTGATTGATGGTGGCAAGATGGTGGCGGATGTTCTCGTCGTAGCGGTCGAGGTCATTTTGAGGAATATTCAGTTTGTCGCCCCGACCAATTAGACGGTGGTAGATGAAGCTTCGACCGTATGGGTCAAACCCTTCGTCAGCCCCCTTCATATCTGAAAGCAGTTCCTGATTACTCTTGTAGCCAAAAAGATCATTCAGCCAGGCAAGCAGTACCAGACGTTTTTCTAGCTTGATATATTCAGTCTGTTTCGTAGCTGTGGTCATAAGCTACAGGCTCCCGAACATACGGCTCTTAAAGACACTTTCCAGTGTCCGTGCCTTTGGAATGAAACTCTCGCCGTTTACGAATATCTTGTCAGTACCTTCAGTGAGCTTCTTCGCCTCTATAAACTGCTTATCTTTCTCATAATCTTCTTTTTCCCATCCAGATGTCTCACGCCAGATAACAGTGATCTCCCTATGGTCAATGTTTCCCCGATAGACAAGGTAATATCGTTCTTCATCCTGATAGACACGGCGGGTTTTAACATTTAATCCCAGCAAGTAGGCAAAGGTTTCTGGGATATCTACCTGTTTTTCCTGTGCTTCTTCTCCGCCGGTTATAGTAAGCTTGTAGCAAAACGGACTGGCGAGCTTCTCAATGTTAAGCAGCGTCTCATTCTCTTTTGTCTCCCAGGACAGCATGTACTTCAGCAGGTAATCATCAAAGTCATACAGGGTCTTGGGAACATCCGGGAAGGTAATGTTGTTCAGAGTATCCTCATACCTCTCTAGACAGATGTACTTTATGATACGCGGACTTCGTTCTGCTTCCTCTGTGGTAGATGCCCGTTTAGGTTTTCCATCCTTCCACTCTGGCGTATAGATAACTTTCTTTATACGAGGAAGAAGGACAGTGTCGAAATACTCTTCCATCTCGACAAGTATGAACCGGCGGTTTCCGCCATCCTCCCGATTCAGATTAATGACAGCATGAGCAGTTGTGCCGGAGCCGGCAAAATAGTCAGCGACAATAGTATTGGCTTCAGAACCTAGTCCTGCATCTAGCAAGGTCACGTAAAGAGAGACTGGATGACTGTAATCGAAGTCGAAACCGAGCTGCTGTAAATCGTTCTTTCCGCGAGAACCATTACGAATGATTGAAGATAAAGCTTTTTCATCGGAAAGGTACACTTTCTTCTGCGGTTGAGTAGTTTCGTCTGGCCCAAAGATAATAAGCCCTGATTGTATTAATTTTTTCATTGATTCGGGTGATTGTGACCACCCTCTCGCGGGGACCGGACAGGGTTTGCCCGTAATAGTGTGAATTAATGGTTCGAAAAATTGCGGAGGTGGAGGCTTGGGATTAGGCCAACCCATGGCTGCTAGCCTGTAGACATACCCTTCATTATCCAAACAATGGTAAGCGCGTTCTCCTCCCGAAAGTCCAGGGGCCTTTCTCACCGCTTCACTGAACTCTGCGCATGCTTGTTCGCTTGCGCAGCCATGTTTTCGAATAGCAGAATCTGCGAGTGATAGAATAAGTCTCACGTTCTCAGGCCTGACCATGAAAGGCTTAGGTTCATTTGTACAAAAAAGGATATATTCATGCTGCATCGCAAGTTCTTGCGCACCCATCATTGGATTCAACTTATCCCAAACCCCGGTATTAACATTGTTAAAATAACGCTCTATCAGAGCATAAAGACGCTCATATTCATTTTCATCTATATGGCAGAGAAAATTCCCATCGCCTTGCAACATCGGCATAGATGCCGAAATACGGTCATCCATCATTGATAGCCACGAAGAGTGTTTATAATCATTCTTATATAAAAATCCACTGACTTCGGTGTTGTATGGTGGGTCAATGTGGATGCACTTCACCTTTTCACGATATTTCCCCTGAAGAAGGTTAAGTGCCTGGAAGTTTTCACCATGAAACAGGAGACCATCAGTTAATTCATCCAAGCTATCATAGCTTGCTAGCAACTGGTCTTTGAACTGCCAGTCAAAATGCTTCGTATCGAGAACCAATGTGGGATGCTCTTTTAGGGTAGCGATCCGGCGTTCTTTTTGGTTTCTAGCCGCTGACGTGAAAAGGTTCGGCTGCTCTTCATCAAGGTGTAAGAGCTCTTTCCATTCCTGCCATTGGGCTTCGCACTCGGCGATTTCTGGATAGAAATCCTCTGGGACGTTGGCCATCGTGATACAATACTGTGTTTCTAGGACGAACTTCCTTTTCTCAAAAAGCCTTTTCTGAAAGTCTTCAATCTGAGCCAGAAATTCGACAACACGGCTACCAATAGACCTGATTACGCGCATAATCTGGAACCAGGCTTCTGAATGTGCCTCTCCACCGACCTCCATCTCGTCAAGATTCAGTACTTCGTTCTTAAGGTAAAAGTCCAGCTCACGCATAAGGAAGACTTTAAGATCCTTATGGACGAAAAAGTCAGAGGTATTGCGCCTGGTATATTGGCGTAGGTGATGTTCCAAGTAGTTAACTTGTTGCCCATTGCTAGCGGTGTGATGGGTGCTCACTAGGGCCGGTAGGGCATCAACTTCCTTTTGCAGCTCAGCCGGAATAGTATCCAAAGCTTCTTTAATAATCGCATCTTGCTGGTTACGCTGCCCGTACTTGATTTCCTCCTGCTCCGTCAGCGGCCGATACTGGAAAGAAATCGTAATTTCTTTTTTCTCTGCATTGAAAACCACGTCACGAGATAGTGGCATGAAAAACCGCTTGTCTCCCTTGACGTTATCCTTTTCGACATCCGCGGCAACAAGCTTGAAGTGGACGCTTATACCATATGGAGATTTAAACCTATAGTCGTTAAAACATTCTCCGGTCTTCACGTAGTATTGGTCACTATTCGCCCAGTGCAGATAAACTTCCTCGCCGTTGTAGGGGATAGCATACTTTTCTCTGCGACTGTAGCGACGCTTGGATAAGAAATCCCCGCTATCATAGTATCGACAGAAGAAAGCATATAGGTGGTTAAAGATTGTAGCTTCAAAGGCGGGACTTTCCTGTGCCTCAGAAGCACGCGATTGGAGATCCAAATATTCTCTGCCCACCTTTGTATTGTGAAATTCCTCGACGAGATTACCGTCGCCATTGAGTGCCGTTTCCCCAAGTGTCTCACGTATCTGAGCTGCTTTTTCTTCAAGTTCCAATGCTGCTTTAGATTGGCTAGCTAGCATTCCAGAAGATAGCTCTTTGTTAACCGCCTCAATCAAATCTTTCTGAATAAATCGTTCTATTATGTCTCGCTTGAAGTTCATTATTCGGTAAATACCAAAATCGAGGTCAGCCGAACTAAATTGAAAGAGTTCTCTAAGCAATCCTTGGAATTTTTCTTTTGGTGTTGGCATGCTCACTTCCCAGTGATAATTTATCTTACGCAAAGTATATAACAAAGTAACGTGAGAGGGAAGAAGACAGTTAGCAAAGGATGCCTCTGAATGAGCGATTTAACGTTCCGTCAGAAAGTGCATTCACTAAATATATTGGTTAAAAGAAAAGGCAGGTTGCCTGAGCCAATATCCTCCGCAGAAGGCGGTCTATAATCCCCTGCAAAGCGAATTGACCGCACGGCATCTGTCCTTAAGTATTACATGTTGGCGATTCATTGAAAATCAAGAGACGCACTGAGTCCAAATATCGCAAGGATACCTCTAGCTTCCTATTGACAAAAGGTGATATAATTACGCCGATTCTCTAGAAGAAGGAGGTGGTGCCATAGAGAGAGCCCGGAGGGATGCTTCTTTACTTGTTCCGAAGGGGGACGCTCCTGATGCCGGGAGCATAGCGGAAAACCGGAAAACATAGCCTTTCTCCAGAGAGAAAAAGAGGTGTGTGTTGTTACATCTTTATGTGGAGGAAGGTAATACTTAAAATTTAAGGAGAATATTTAGGTCGATGAAAACTAAACTGATATCTAAGATACTTGGCGTAGGCCTTGCCCTCGGCCTTACTCTTTCGCTTGGTGCAGCCTTCATCGCTGCTCCCGCTGCCCAGGCCGACGAGATGGAATGGGGTGCGGTCAACACGCCGAGCTGGGATGACCTGGTCATCCTGCCCGCCTCCGACATCCTCGACTATGCCGTCGGCGGCGACGAGGGCGACATCATCTACGCCGTCCTTGAGCTAGAGAGCGAATGCACCGAGGTCGGCTGGTATTTTGATGATTTAGGGGAATGGGGTAATTTTGCCCTAGTCAAGTCCGATGACGGCGGTGTCACCTGGAGCGACATCACCGAGAACGTCATGGAGGCTTCTTCCCTACCTGATCTCATCGTAGATCCTGGTTCTGAAACTGACATCGGTCTGGACCTGGTAGCGGTGTCACCCGATGACGAGGACTGGGTTGCCGTGGCCGGTTACTACTATGACAACGACGCGGTGATGCCATTGCCCTTCGTGATCGCCTCCGAAGACGGCGGGGCTAACTTCACCTACGCTCACCCCGTTGAAGACGCCTCCGCCGGCACGGTTATGATGGCGATGATGGATATGGCCGTCTCGCCCGCGGTGGGCAGCATCCACAACATCGCCCTGGCCGGTATTACTGACGGGAATGGCACGGATGATGGTACCGTAGGCCCCGGCGCCGTCTTCCGCCTCGAGGCGGGGACATGGCTCACCGGTGGCTGGGTTGACACCCGGTACTACCCGGGCTGGAACGACAGCACCGAGGATGATCTGCTGGTTCCCCAATGGCCGCTATACAGTGCGGCCGTAATCGCGGTTGACTTCTCGCCCAACTTCGATATGGACGACACCATCGTCTGCATGTCTCTGGGAGCACCATACGATGGAGTGGAACCTTATAATATGCCATACCTGCAGGAAGGCACCCTCAACGGCGACGGCGTCTGGAACGCTGAAGCCGGCTTTGGCGATGCCGTTCTGATCACCGATGAAGGCACCAACCTCTATACTTTCCCCGTGGTGAGGAGCATGGGCTTTGCCCTGCCCGCCGACTTCGATGGTGCCGAACCGGCCGACAACAACATTTACCTCTATGTTGACGCCACTGATGACATCTCAGCTTTCCCCGATGTCACTGTTAAGGGTTACGTCTTTATATCTGAGGACGGCGCCCTGACCGGCCGCTGCGGCCCCTCGGGCGACCCGATACTGGCCAGCATCGATGTTCACGGCGACGCTGACACCTGCAAAGCCATGGTCGGCGTCTATGCGGAACAGGATGAAATGATGGCGGCAGTCCCAACACCCTGCGCTGGTGTAGCAGTCTACCACACCGTTGAGCTAGACGACTGCTGTCCGGAGTGGGAATCCGCCTGCAAGGACCCCTCGGGACCCTTCATGGCAGTGGTCTCATACACCCCCGACGGGGAGAAGGCCTTCGCCACCACCACCGGCAGTTGGAGCAGCTACCAGGGTTATCCATATGAACTCAGTGGGTATGCTCCTGATTCTTCATTTAACCCGTACATAGAGTATGATTACGGAGTCCCTCTTGATGAGTCGGCCTTCTCGGTAAGCCTCGATGACGCCGTCTCCTTCAACCAGATCGGCTTGATCGACACCGACATCGATTTCCTCTCCGATCTGGCTGTCTGCCCGGACTGCAGCGTGCTCTACCTCTCAACCATCAATGTGGCGATTGAATACAATAATTTTGATGAAGGTAATCTAAACGGAGGCTACCCCTGCGTAGATTACGACTGCTGTGATCCGGAAAATATCGGCGTCTTCGCCTGCGACTCCGTGTGGCGGAGCTACGACAACGGCGACACCTGGGAGCGCGTCTACCACGGCAACTGGTCCGACGACCCCAGCGGCTGGGATATCACCAATCCTCCCGATTTCGGAGATCTGGTGGAAGATGATAATGGACAAATAGACCATCGCCTCTGGGCTCGCCAGCTACTGTTGCGGCTGCCCTGCGACGAGGACACGGAATGTTGCACCATCTACATGGGTATCCAGGACACCCAAGATCTCTTCTACAGCCGTGACTGCGGCCAGTGCTGGAACAAGGCGGTCAACCAGAAGCTGGTCATCCAGGACTTTGCCGTTGAGACCGAGAACGTGGTCTACATCCTCGATGAGGCTGGACAGGTCTCTACCTCCACCCAGTACGGACGACGCCCCTCCGACGGCGTCGACACCGGCCTTGACACCGGCCACTCCATCGCTTCCTGCTGTGCCCAGGGCTGGGTTATCGTCGGCGGTGCCGGTGACGAACCGGTAGCCTGGTCCGAGGACGGTGGCGAGACCTGGGATGTTACCGACGACCTGCCCGGTGACGGTGATGCTCAGGTACACGTTGCCTGCGACCCCGTCTGCGAGAACATCGTCTATGCCGCCCTTGACGGCAAGGGCATCTACCGCACCGACCTCAACGAAGGTGCCTGGGATGACCTCAATGCTATGGAGTACGACTACACCGGCATCGTGGTCGCCCGTGAGGGCACCCTCTACGCCTCCAGCGATCAGATCATTGCCGATACCAGTGTCTTCTGCGAGGATGAATACTGCGAGCGGTATATTGACGGCATAAGCACTGATTTTGATTGTACATACGAAAGCAACGGTTGTGTTTACCAACAGTACAGTGGTGTTGCCCGCAACCTGACTCCCTGTGAAACCGACTGCTGCGGCACCGAGGACTGGGACTACCTGATCGCCGGAATGAGTGCGGACCAATGTGAAGGAAGTAACGGCAATTGTGACACAGGTGAGGACTTCGACCAGAACCCGACCGCCCTTAAGATCTGCGGCTGCCTTAGCCCGGACACCAACTCTGTCCTCTGGGCCATCGACACCTACTTCTACGATGTCGTCGGTGAGGGCTGCGGCCTGCTCTGGAGCTACGAGGACTGTGCCGCCAAGCACGGCCCGGACCTGACCTCTCCTGAGGACGGGGCCATCGTGGCCTGTGACGTCTGCAGCACCTGTGATGGCGCTGCCATGACCCTCAAGTGGGAGAGAATGTGCCTGGCCTGCAGCTACGACATCGAGATTATGGACGAGGACGGCAACGTCATCGTCGATTGGATCGATGAGGAGATCACCGGCGACCCGCCCACCTTCTACTTTGACTACGGACTTGAGTGTGGCCGCACCTACACCTGGCACGTTAGAGAGGCCAACACCGAGACCGACGAGTGCGTCCACAGCCCCTGGTCCGAGACCTGGAGCTTCACCGTCGAGGCCTCTTCGGCTAACGCGGTCAAGCTGATCGCCCCCGAACAGGGTGATGTGGTTGCCCAGCGCACCGGGGTCGGCTTCTCCTGGAGCAGCGTCTACGACGCCACCACCTACAGCTTTGTCCTCTCCGCCAGCCCCGACCTCTCCGGCGCACTGGCCACTGCTGATGTTAGCGGTACCGCCTACGCCTACTCGGGCACCCTGGACTACGAGACCACCTACTACTGGCAGGTAACCGCCTGGAAGGACGGCACCATGCTCTCCCAGAGCGATGTCGGCACCTTTGCCGTCGCTGCTGAAGAGTACATACCGCCCGAACCACAGCCCCAGGAGCCTCCGGTAATCAACATCCCGCCTACCCAGCAGATCGTACCGACCTGGATCTATGCCATGATCGGAATCGGAGCGGCGTTGATAGTGGTGGTAATTGTCCTGATTGTCCGGAGCAGAAGGTAAAACTGACGCCTTAAGGACAATAGCTAGTTAATCTAAGAGCCCCCCGAATTTCGGGGGGCTCTTTTTTTACGTGAGTGGGGTAGGAAGTTGGATATCATCCAACATTAAGCCATGTTGTTCCCTGAAGGGAACCTTGAAGAATTACGAAGATGTTTCTTGGTTAACCTCGAAAAGCTCGCCGGATAGTTCCCATTCCCGTTGGGAAGCAAACTCGGCAATTGAAAGCTCTCCTGCAACAAGGCGGTCATCGCTTGGGTTCCATTGGATACCCTCTCGCCAGGGCCACACGAGTCTTCTTGATCCAAGGATGGCCATCTGTTCGTCCTCTAAGAGGCGCACGATTTCTTCTTGACCTGTACATAGTTCAGCAGCAATTCGCTTTGTAACCACGTGCATATCAGTACCATCGTGGCCATTGAAAGCAGCTATGACGCCATCGAATAACGGTTTAATTACCGAAGTCAGGTTCATCCTCACCCTTCCCGGGACTTTTATCGTAATCTTCATACCCAGGAGCGCATGTGATTTTGTAGATGTATTTACCCGATGTACTCTGCCTGCATTAGCGCTTGTTCTGAACTTGTACCACAATCGGCTAGCTTTAGAAGAGCTAGATAATATCTCACAGAAAACGTTATTCCAGTCAGCAAGTATACGACTTGGTTTCCAATGAGTCCATCCTTGCTGTATATCACCGATTTCGTAAGACAGGTAATGGCCCCAATCTCTGTTAGCCGCGTAAGGCGAATCTGGGGGCTTAGATAATACACGCTCAAAAGATATGGCTTTGCATTGTAGATGTGTAAAAGAGCGGGCCCCAACGTTGTAGAAGACTATGTTCTCGACATCACAAGGTTGCGCAATTGGGGAGATATACTGGGCAACTAAATGTGAGCCAGGTATTGGTCTCCAGCTTAGCAATGCCTTGCGAACAGCATTCCTGAATTGAACCATCTGCCCCTTGGGCTCGAATGGCAGACGCTCAAGACTCCATGCTTCAACGGAGGGGTGAAATGCACTCGGACCTATGACTAGGTAAGAACTGTCCATCAATCAGAATATAGCATCTCATAGCCTACAAAACAAAACCTTCATGCCGTTACATAATCGTCTGCACGATCCATCGGAAGGTTCAACCGATCGCACGCCTTGTCCCGTCTGACCACTAGTGTTAAAATGTTTTTTGCCGGGGTGGTGAGGCATGGGCCCAAGTGCCAGGTTAGAGATTGAAAAAGCCTGGGGCGTTAGGGCATAGCCTTAGGGGCTACATATAATCTCGTTATCGGGAGCGCCAATCTCATTGTGCAATATCCACCCCGGTGTTTCTTGTTTCTTGAAGCCCTCCCTGTCTGGTATAGTATTTTCAGTATGAAGAATAATCACCAGGCTAGCGGCATTCCAAAAGACCATTCGACTCTTGAGGGTATCCTTGAGCGAATAGTCTATTACAACGAGGAAAACGATTATACCGTTGCCAGGCTCCAGGTAGCCAGGAATCCGGATCTGGTAACCATAGTGGGCAACATGCCCTGCCCTAATCCGGGTGAGACTCTACGGCTAAGAGGTCAGTGGATTGTTGATGCCAAATTCGGGAGGCAGTTTCGAGTAGAAGGTTGCCTTTCGGTATTGCCCGCTACGATAACTGGTATTGAGAAGTACCTTGGATCCGGCTTGGTTAAAGGTATCGGCCCCATCATGGCCAAAAGGGTCGTCAGCCTGTTTGGACTGGAGACGCTGGACATCATTGAGGAAAGGTCGGAGAGACTACTCGATGTAGAGGGAATCGGCCGTATCAGAGCGGAGAGGATCAGTAAAGCATGGCAGGAGCAAAAAGAAGTACGTGAGGTCATGGTATTTCTTCAGGGACACGGGGTCAGTTCCACCTATGCGGTGAAGATATACAAAGCCTATGGTGACAAGTCTGTGTCGGTGGTTAAGGAGAATCCCTATCGGCTAGCTCTTGATATCAGCGGCATTGGTTTCAAGACGGCGGACAAGATCGCCCGGAATATGGGGATTGACCC
>JAQUQE010000022.1 GCA_028716225.1 Dehalococcoidales bacterium
CTGATGTGCAGGATAGAATAGATGAGATGAAGAGGGCACGATGCGAGGTTGAAGATACTCTCCTGACACATCGCTTGGAGCCTATAGATCCCCAGGTAATAATGGAAAACGTTAAAGACTTGAGGGACTTCCTGGAAGATAGCAACTTGTTTGAGCGAAAGGCTTTCCTGAGGTCGTTTATTGAAAGCATAGAGGTTGACGATGGGCAGATAACCTTAAACTATACCTTACCTATGCCCCCGGCTAATTCGAGACAAGAAACACTATCGGTTCTAGGTATCGTACCCATTGGTGGTCCGGTGGGGATCCGAAGAGCGCGAATGCTTGAAGCTACCTGGAAGTCGGCTGAGGTCTGCGGGCTATGGTATTGAGCGGTCTGTTGTCACCAAACTTTGGTGGGGATGGACAGATACTCTCCCCCTGTATATTGTTTTCCGCAACCTCAGAACACTTCTTTGCCTCCTCGTTAGTTCTACTTTATCCCTTGCACCCGCTGGAGCCATTATAGTGTGTGGCTACTTTGTTGTCCAGTGTTATCTTGGTAAGAGTAGTATATTTGGTATTGTCTCAAATAGGACGGAGAATTGAGTTGATGAGCCGAGGTTCCACCACAGCCTTGTTTAGTGGTGCTGAGCTTGAACTCGCTTTGATTTACTGGCCATTTTCCTAATTATATCAGTATGTTTGATCAATATCAGCACGGTTGCTGCCAGTACCGGAAAGAAAAGCCCTCGGTCGAGGAAATAGAGGGGTAACAGGGCAATGGCCAGTCCTGAAATTCTACCGATTACCTGACTGCCGATTACAGAAAACACTCCGGCGAAGCTCTCCCGGCCTATTATCCCGACCAGTATACGCTGTGCTAAAAAAATGGAGAGGAGCAGGGTGCCGCCCCAGACCAGGATTGACGACGCATTCAAGGCGATCAGTATCCCCATCAGGGAAGCTATTCCTCTTCCGCCTTGCTTGAACCGAAAGCAGAAAAGGTAATTGTGTCCCAGGATCACAAAGGTGCTGGCTATTATCAGTGCCGCCGTCAGGTTATATCCTGGCAGTGCCAGCCACCTGACGACATAGATGGCCAGTACACCCTTCCCCAAATCGGTGAGCATGGTTATCCCCAGTGCCAGTACTGCCTGTTTTCCCGACCGATTGCTCTTTATCAGGCTGTAGGTGTTCATGCTGCCCACGTTGCCGGAACCCTCGAACCTGATGTCTTTACCGAGCATTCTCCTGGTAACAAAATAGGCGGTGGGGAATGAACCTATCAGGTAGGCGAGAACTGCAATCAGGGCTAGCCAGGTGTTATTATCGATATCTGCAGGATTCATGGTTATCATCAAGGCCTATGGTTTAAACTTTGCCTATCCCCCCGGTATCGTCTGAGGATATTTATACCCTCCAGCATGCTCCGGTCTGCCAGGGTAACTACCTGGAACGGGCCTCTTTATCACAAGATACCTTTCTGTCAGGACCAGCATAGCAATAAGATATCCCTGTTGTAAATTCCGCTGCGGGAAAGATGACTTTTATTCAGGTTGATTAAGAGTATTGACAGGATGGTATACTCTGAGTAATATTATTGGTAGACTTTTTCGGTATGGAGAGTCCCTTCCTTATGTTCTATTGCTGTGGTCGGACTAGTAAACATGCAAGTTGTTGCTGGCAGGGCAGCTTGTCTGTGTCTTGGCGTGGTCTTCATGAATAATGGATATATAATTACCTTACTATATTGTAAATCCATCCTGCCAGTGCCGCTTAATTTATCAGTGTAAGGAGAGGTAGTTTGATATGCAGCGAGTAGTTATTACCGGGATGGGGGTTGTTTGCCCTATAGGATTGAGTATTGATAGTTACTGGATAGGTCTGGCAGAGGGGAAATCGGGGGTGGACTTTATCAGTCACTTCGATGCCAGCAACTATCCGGTAAAATTGTCTGCCGAGGTAAAAGGCTTCAACCCGGCAGATCATCTCGATTCCAAGATGGTGCAACGCACGCCGAGGTGTGTTCACCTTGTTGTGCCGGCGCTGAGAGAGGCTGTGGCTCAAGCCGGATTGGATATGGCTGATGAGCAGCCGGAGCGTGTCGGTGTTATCGGTGCCAATATGCTGGAATACCAGTACGTTGGCGAGGACTGGGAGAGGCTTAAGCAACGGGGGCCGAGGAGGGTTGATCCCCTGCTTTTTACCAAGGCAGGACCCAGTACCGTATCCCTCCAGGTGGGAATGCTGATGGGGGCGAAAGGGCCCAACAGCACTGTGAATAGCCTTTGCGCCAGCGGCACCGATGTCATAGCTACTGCCCGTAACTTCATCCAGTTCGGCTATGCCGATGTGATGATCGCGGCGGCATCCGATGCTTCACTTAGTGAATTGGGTATCGCTTCTATCAGCTTGCTGGGGGCGTTGACTAAAGAACTGAACCCGGATCAGGCCAGCCGGCCCTTTGACCTTAACCGCAACGGTTTTGTTTATGGGGAGGGGGCTGGAGTATTAGTCTTAGAAAGCCTGGAGCATGCCCGGAAGCGGGGGGTGCCGGTTCTGGCTGAGGTGGCCGGCGCCGGCTGGTCGTTTGACGCTTATGATGCCACTGCTCCCCAGCCGGAAACAGAGGCTATCGCTATGCGAAGTGCCCTTAAGAATGGTGGGGTAAGGCCGGAAGAGGTGGACTATATTAACGCGCATGGTACCAGCACCAAGCTGAATGACCGCAGTGAGACTGAAGCTATCAAGATGGTATTTGCTGAGAGGGCTTACCAGATACCGGTAAGCTCTTTCAAGTCTATGTTTGGCCATATGGTAACCGCCGCCGGCGCTGTTGAGGCTATTGGTGCGGTACTGGCCATCAATAACGGTGTCATCCCGCCGACGATCCATTATGAGACTCCTGATCCGGAGTGTGACCTGGACTACGTGCCCAATGTGGCTCGTAAAGCCCGGGTAGATGTCTGCTTGAAGAGCAGCTTCGGACTCGGCGGTCAGAATTGCTGCCTGGTTCTCAAGAGATTTACTGAATAGAAACAAGATAACCTTAACACAGGGAATACAAAATAAGCGAGGTGCCAATATGGAGAAGGTAGTTATCAGCAGTGATTCGGGTACCATACTTCCGGAAGCGGCCCAAAATTACGGGTTTACCATGATCCCCGTCCCTATCATCATTGACGGCGAGACCTATCTGGACACAGAAATAAATATGGATGACCTCTATGCTCGCCTGGATGGGAAAGAAAACCTGCCCAAAACCTCAACTGCTAATGTCGCCGAGTTTGCCCAGTTTTTTATCGACATGGCTCGTAATACCGAGGCCATCCTGCATATCAGCATGTCCTCGGTATTTAGCGGCCATCACAACGCTGCTTTGCAGGGTAAGGAATTAGCCATAAAAAAGTTGCCCAACGCCAGGATTGAGATAGTTGATTCGCTTACCATGGGGACCGGTGTCGCTCTGATTGCTATTCAGGCAGCCAGTGCGGCGGCACAGGGTAAAAGTATGGATGACGTTATGAAGCTGGTTGCCAGTATTATCCCGCAGATGAAGCTCTTTCTGGCCCGCGATACCCTGTTCTATCAGGCTGAGGGTGGCAGGATATTTGAAGCCAAGACCTGGGCCGAGGCCGAGCAGGCCACCAGCTTCAGGTCGATAACCGAGGTAGACTCGTCTACCGGTGGGGCGTTAAGGCCGGTTGCCAGGGCTAAGACAGTAGCCCAGATAATGGAGAAGCTTGTTGAGATAACCAGGGAAAAAGGTCAGGGTAGCAAACTGGTTGGTGTTATCGGTCATACTCGAGCTCTGGAGCGTGCTGAGAAGCTCAGGGGAATGCTCCGCGCCGAGCTCGACTTCGATTGGCTGGAGATTGCCGAGGAGTCGGCAAGCGCTGCCATACATACCGGTAAAGGGCTCATTGGTTACGGTTTTTGTAGCAAGATTGATTAGCTGTCTAGTTGGAGGCCGGACTTTACTGCGGCTTAATTAGATGTAAAGAAATCTATGATCAGGGGAAATGGTGTTGCCGCAGAGAATTGCCTATCTGGATTTAGATATGAGGAAGGTCGAGGTTAAAGAGGTCCCCGAAGAAATTACCAGGAGATTTCTCGGCGGCCGCGGAATTAATGTCTATCTGCTCTATCACAGCGTTGGCCCTGAAACTCACCCGCTGTCTCCGCAGAATCCCCTTATTATCGGACCGGGGATGGTAACCGGGCTGAAAGGGATAAGCGCTTCAAGGTGTAATATTTCGGGAAAGTCTCCCGAATCAGGATTGCTGGGCGATTCCAATATCGGCGGGTATTTCGGAGCTTTTATGAAGAGGACTGGTATCGACTTCCTTTTTATTACCGGTGCCTCCTCGAAACCGGTCTATATCTACCTGGATAAGGAAAGGATTAGTATTGAAGACGCTCGGGATCTGTGGGGAAGGTCTACCACGGAAACCGATACGATTTTGGCAGAGCGCTATGGCCCTTCTAGTCAATCCATCTCGATCGGGGTAGCCGGAGAAAACCTGGTGCGTTTTGCCTGCATCATCAACCGGAAGAAGAATACTGCCGGCAGGACGGGCATGGGTTGCCTGATGGGGTCTAAGAAGATAAAGGCAATCGTGGTAAACGGGAAAGAGACGGTAAAGCCGGAGGATGAGGCTGGATTTGATAGGTTAATGAGAGGGTTTCAGCAGGGGTTAAAAAAAGAGCCTCTAGTCAAATTGCTGGGGGAATATGGTTCGTCTCTGCTCTACATCCTGGTCAACCGGCGAATCGGCATGGGCCGGTCGTATAACGGTCTCTCGACAAAATTCCCCGGAGGCGAGAATATTTCGCCCAACATACTGAAAGATAAATACTACACCGGGAAGGCCGGTTGCTATTCCTGTCCGGTCTCCTGTCACCACAAGTACCGGGCCGGTGAAATAGAGAGCGAAGGCCCGGAGTATTCCATCCTAGCCAGCTTCGGCCCGGTGGTGGGCATAAAGCGGTTGGAGACGGTTCTTTACATCAATGACCTGATAAATCGCTACGGTCTGGATTCCAGCTCGACGGCTAATCTCATCGCCTGGACAATCGAGCTATATAAGAGGGGTCTTATGGATCAAAGTGTGACCGATGGCCTCGGCCTCGACTGGGGAAATGAGGAAGCTATCATCGAGCTGATTCACCGGATTGCCCACCGAAAAGGTCTGGGTAATATTCTCGCTGACGGGGCTAGGGAGGCGGTAAGGTATTTCGGTGAAGAAACCGGCCGATATCTTCTCTGGTCGAAGAATCTGCCGCAGACCGACCCTGCTGATTTGAGGTATTTCCCTGCCTATGCCCTGGGCGATGCTACCGCTTCGAGGGGGCCGGACCATTTAAGGAGCCGGCCTACCTGGGAGTCCTATCGACTTTCTGAAGAAACCCTGAGGGGTATCTACGGCGGCGATGTTTCTGCCAATCCCCGCAGCTACCTGGGAAAGGGTAGGGTAATCTGGTGGTGGGAGACATACCTCTCCCTGTTCGATGCTCTGGGAATCTGTAAGCTGATTGCTTTTCATTGCCAGCCCGGGCTGCTTGATTTTGCCTTCTTCTCGGAGCTGGTCCGCTGTGCAACGGGTATTGATTTGACGGCGGAGGAAATCTTTGCCGTTGGAGAGAGGATTGTCAACCTGGAGAGGATGTTTCTGGTCAGGGAGGGAATAAAGAGGAAGGATGACTTTCCTCCCCCGAGGTATTTTGAGCCTTTGGTCTGGCAGGACGGGCTGAAGACTGAAGAGAAGGACTTGAAGCTGGACAGGGCGGCTTTTGAGGGGATGCTCGATGAATATTACCGGCTCCGCGGTTGGGATAGCGAAGGTGTGCCGCTGTCTGGAACCAAAGAGCGTTTGGGTTTAGCCCGATGAAGATAGCTGTTATTGGTGCCGGGGCGATCGGTGCGTTAGTAGCTGGCTATCTCAGCAGGGAGGGGGTTGATGTTACTTTGGTCGGCAGGGCGAGTGATGTCCCTGTTATTCAGGACGGCGGCCTTGTCATCGATGGAGTAAGAGGAAACGCAGTTGTTCCGGTGAAGGTGACCGATAGGCTTGAAAATGGCTTTGGTCTGGTTATTCTGACGGTTAAAACACAGGATATTAATTCGACTCTGAGCGGGAATGTTAAGGCCCTGGGGAGTGCTCCTCTCCTTACCGTGCAGAACGGCGTGAGGGCGGAGGAAATCATTCGGGGACTTATTCCCAAGGAGAACATCGTCAGTAGTATCGTTATGTTCGGGTCAACCTACCTTGAGGCGGGCAGGATTCTGCATAACTTTGAGGGGGACTGGGTAATCGGCAGGGCGTTTGCGCCGAATAACGGGGTTATTGACAGTATAGGTGACCTGCTGGCTGGTGCCTTCTACGTCCGCATCACGGACAGGATAACAGGAATGAAATGGCTGAAACTCTTCTTGAACCTGAATAATTGTCTACCTGCCTTAACCGGAAGGAGTATGCAGGAAACGTTTTCCCATCCCGATATTTCCTGTTTGAGCATCCGTCTTTTGAGCGAGGCGCTGTTGGCGGTGGACCGGGCGGGAATAGAACTGGAGTCACTGCCGGACTTCCCCGTGGCAAGACTGCGGGCACTCACTACTATGCCGCTGGCGGAGGCGGGGGAGATATTTTCTAAAACGATGACCAATCTGAGCCGGGAGCCGCTCTTCGGCTCTATCTTACAGAGCATCAAGAGGGGAAAACCCTCCGAGATCGATTATTTTAACGGGGAGATAGTGTGTCTGGGGGAGAAGATAGGGGAGGATGTGACGCTGAATAAGAAGATGGTCGAGATGGTGCACAGGGTAGAGGAGAGCGGCAGGTTTCTCAGGCCGGAAGAGATTCTAAATGAAATCGGGGGATAAGAATGGCAGAAGATAGACCCAAATCAGCCGGGGCATCTGAAGTCCCGGGAAAGACCAGGAAGAACTTTCACGATGTTCCTCTTTTGGTTACGGTGAGTAAGGTCAAGGAGGAGTGCTATAGGGGCTACAAGGAGGGTGATACCTTTGTCTTCGAAGACTTCACCAAGACGCCCCGGGGTTTTTGCCAGGGTGCCGCCGCCGTACTTTTTCCTTGCCTTTATGCCCTGACCTTCGGCGCGGAGTTTCAATTTGAAGGTAATCCCCGCTCTATTCATACCACCTGTCCCGACGGCGGTAAGGTCGAGTTCTTTACCCAGGTGCTTACTCAATCTGGAGAAGTGGAAAAGGGTGAGAAAAAAGAGCATCACGGGCCGAGCCCGAAAAAGATGATTATCAGTGTGGAAGAGGTAAACGGGCACTGTGCCTACGATTACAAACCGGGGGACACTATCGAGGTAACCGGACTCAGGACCCCCCAGGGTTTTTGCGGGGCTGCCTATAATGCCCTCTTTCCCGTCCTTTTCGCCCTTAATATGGGGGCTAAATTTTCCTTCTCAGAGGATAAGAATACTAACCTGCGCGTGACCTGCCCCGATGGGGGAATAATCAGGTTTAAGGTAAGGAGGGTCCAGTGATTAAGAGACGTGTGGTGGTTACCGGTCTGGGGGTTATTTCTCCTAACGGCATTGGTAAAGAGGCTTTCTGGAAAAATACGGTCACCGGCAAGTCGGGGGTAAGGCGGGTTACCGATTATGATGTCTCGCAATTCCGCTCTCAGATAGCCGCTCAGGTGGTTGACTTCGATCCCTTTGCCTTCGGCCTCAGCGGGGAGGAGGTGGAGAGGATGGACCGCTATGTACAGTTTGCCGTGGCTGGGGCGGAGGCTGCCGTAGCTGATGCCAGGTTTGTTTTCGGTGATGAGATAAGAGAGAGGACGGGGATCTGTCTCGCTAATGCTATCTGCGGCACGAGATATATGGACGAAGAGTTCTTGAGGGTGACCAACGGTGGCAAAGATCCTATCGATCCCAAAAAGGTAAGGCCGCATCTTTATGATGCCTCCATGTTCAATACCCCTTCCAGTGAAATAGCGGCACGCTATCAATTAAAGAGCATTTGTGCCACCGTATCTACCGGTTGTACTGCCGGTACCGATGCCGTGGGTTTTGCCTATGAAGTTATCCAGGATGGGTTGGCCGATGTCATGATTACCGGTGCCGCCGAGGCGCCTCTCTGTCCGATAACCTTTGCTTCCTTCGATGTCTTGAATGTAATCTCAGCGAGAAACGGTGAGCCGGAAAAGGCTTCCCGGCCCTTCGATAAGGAGAGGGATGGGTTTGTCCTCTCTGAAGGGTGCGGCATTCTGGTTCTGGAGGAGCTGGGCCACGCCCTGGGCCGCGGCGCTCGTATCTACTGTGAAATCAAAGGTTTCGGCACCTGTTGCAATGCTTACCATATGACCGACTTGCCTGCCGATGGTGATAGTATGGTCCCTTCTATCAAGCTTGCCTTAAACGATGCCGGGCTGCTCCCGGAGAAGATCGGGTATATCAATGCCCACGGGAGCTCCACCAGGCAGAATGATGTGTTCGAAACGAATGCCTATAAGAAGGTCTTTGGCAGCAGAGCTTATCAGATTCCGATAAGCTCTCTCAAGTCTATGATCGGTCATCCCCTGGCGGCCGCCAACAGCGTCGAGCTTGTTGCCGGTGCCCTTACCTTTGAGACCGATATCCTGCCGCCAACGATAAACCAGGAAGTTTCCGACCCGGATTGCGATCTGGACTATGTTGCCAACAAGGCTCGTGAAAAAAGGGTTGATTACATCTTGAAGACCAGCAGCGGTTTTTCCGGTGTCCATTCTTCAATGATACTGGGAAGGTGGAACTCTAATTGAAAAAAGTGGCCGTTACCGGGTTAGGTATAGTAGCCCCTCCCGGAGTGGGTAAGGAGGGATTCTGGCAGAACATAAGGGAGGAGAAGTCATTCATTTCCCCTATTACCAGATTCGATGCTTCAGCATATCCTTCACAGGTGGCCGGGCAGGTTAAAGAACTGGACACGGGTCACCTTTCTCCCCGTCTCTTGAAGAAGATGGACCGATTCTCGGTGATGGCTCTGGTAGCTACCGGGCAGGCCCTGAAAGACGCCGGCATAGATTTGGCTAAAGAAGACCCTTACAGCGTAGGCGTCTTCCTGGGTAATACGCTGGGAGGGTGGCTTTATGCGGAGACAGAGCTGCGTGACCTCTACCAGGAAGGCAGGAATGGGGTAAGCCCTTACAACGCCAGCGCCTGGTTTGCCGCGGCTCCCCAGGGCCAAATCTCTATTTGTTACGGCATCAAGGGGTATAGTAAGACGGTAGTTGCCGACCGGGCCGGAGCTTTGATGGCTATTGGCTGTGCGTTAAGGGAAATCAGAAACAATAAAACGGCCATTGCTCTGGCTGGAGGCACCGAAGCACCGGTTACTCCCTACGCATTGCTCTGCTGCACCACGGAGGGCTCTCTTTCCGGAGGTACTTATCGACCATTCGATAAGGAAAGGGATGGTTTTGTTATCGGTGAAGGGGCGGCAATCGTAACCCTGGAGGATATGGATTCCGCTCGAAGCAGGGGAGCGACTGTCTACGGGTCGATTACCGGCTTCGGAACTTCCTGCGACGGCACTCACCGTATCACGCCGGATCAGGATGGTAGAGGGCTGGCCAGGGCGATAAAGGCTGCCCTGGACGGTGCCGGTTATCAGCCCGGTGATATTGATTACATCTGTGCTGACGGTGCGGCAACCGAACTGGGGGATGTCAGCGAAACAAGAGCAATCAAGGCGGTATTCGGCAGTTATGCGGCGGAAATACCGGTCAGCGCCCCGAAGTCCATGTTCGGACACCTGCTGGGGGCATCCGGTGCCGTTGACCTGGTCGGTACTCTGCTGACTATGCAGGAGGGGGTTATTCTGCCCACGATAAACTACCGGACAGAGGACCCGGAGTGCAATCTGGACTATGTGCCGAATAAATGTAGGTCTAAAGAGGTTAATCGTGCCATTGTCATCTCGCGCGGTCGCGGAGGCATAAATGCCGTCCTGGCTGTAGAAAGGAGTTAGCGGTTATGGCGAATATCGAAGAAAGGGTGAAGGGTTTTTTCGCCAGGTTCCTTGACCTGAGTCCTGCCGAGATTACTCCGCAGGTTAACCTGAGGGATGATCTTAAGATGGACTCAACGGAGATGGTGGAGCTGGTGGTGGCTTTAGAAAAAGAGTTCAATATCCATCTTAAGGATGGTGAGATTACCAACAGGAATTGCGTCGGCGACCTGTTCAAGACCGTTGGAGAGAAGCTGGGATAATGAGAGTTATTGACCTGAGTCTCCCCATCGATGACGGTGTTTTTGAGCCCCACCCGGTAAAGATAAAGAGGTGGGGACACAGGGATGGCGGAGACCGTTTCGGCCGGATTTGGGCGAAGTCTCACGGGATAAGAGGAATTCTGGGCTATATTACGGGACGGGAGCGGATTACGCGTAATTCCTTCAGGGACGGCGCCTTCCTGTCCCTGGAGTGGGTCAGGGCGGCGGTCCATAGCGGCACTCACCTTGATGCGCCCTATCATTTCGGGCCTATTTCGGAAGGAAAAGAGGCCAAGAAGATAGAGGACATACCCGTTGAGTGGTGCTATGGGAACGGCGTCGTCCTGGACTGTTCTCAAAAAGAGCCGGGAGGGCTTATTGTCAGGGAGGATTTAGAGCGAGCACTCGACAGCATTCGGTATGAGATAAAGCCCATGGATATCGTCCTTATCCGTACCGGCGGTGATAAGTTATGGGGAACTCGGGAATACTACTCCCATTTTGTCGGGGTGAGCCGGGAGGCGCTTGCCTATATTCTGGACTTCAAGGTAAAGGTGGTCGGGATTGATACCTTTAGCTTTGACCGTCCGCTCAACAGGATGGTGGCCGATTTTCTAAAGACGAAGGACAATTCTTACCTCTGGCCGGCCCACTTCTACGGCAGGGAAAAGGAGTACTGTCATATTGAGAGGCTGGCCAACCTGGATAAGATTCCCTCGTATGGTTTCCGGCTGGCCTGTTTCCCGATAAAGATAAAAGGGGTGGGTGCCGCTGCGGTAAGAGCGGTCGCCATTATTGAATAAAAAAGGAGGCAAGAATGGGACATACGGTAAACTCTATTCTGATTGAGGCGCCTTACGAGCGGGTCTTCGATATCTCTAACGATATCGGGCGGTGGACGGAGCTGTTCGGCGGTGAGTACAAAGAGGCCAAGGTGCTGAAACGGGAGGGGAACAAAATCACCTTCCAGTTGGCCGATAATGAAGGTAATTCCTGGCAGTCCTTTCGTCTCCTCTTTAAGGATTATTACTTTACCTATGCCCAGAAGATGGAGCCGGCATTCCCTTTCAAGTATATGAAGATTATCTGGCTCTATACTCCTACCCCGGCAGGGGTAAAGCTGACCTGGGTGCAGGATTTCACCATGGCGGACGGAGCCAAGTTTAACGACGAACAGGTTGAAGGCTTCATCAACAAGCATTCCCGGGATAACCTGCAGATATTTAAGAGTGTGATAGAGAAAGAATCAGGGGGGTAAGAGATGAGCGAGCTGAAGGGTAAGACGGCTATCGTTACCGGGGCGAGCCGGGGCATCGGCGGAGCGCTGGGGGTGGCGTTGGCAAAAGAGGGGATGGACCTGGTGCTTGCCGCACGCGGCCGGTCAGTGCTCGAAGAGACCGCCGCAGGGCTGTCCCGTAAATATAAAGTGCGGGTAGTTCCGGTAGCCTGTGATGTTACCCGGCAGGACGACCTGGAGAATCTGGCCGCTACCGCTATCAGGGAGTTCAAGAAGATAGATGCCTTGATCAACAGCGCCGGGGTAAGCAGCCAGTACCCCTTTCAGGAGCAGCCGCTCGAAGACATCGCCAGGCTGATGTATACCAATTACTTCGGGGCGGTGATGCTGACCCGCCTCATGATCAACCACTTTATCGAAAACAAGAACGGCGCCGTTATCAATATTACCTCCGGCTCAACCCTGGTAGACCCGCCGCCGAGAAACTTTATCGTTTATTCCTCTCTGAAGCGGGCGCTGAATGCTTTTAGCAAGGGGCTTTTCTGGGAGTTGAGGGACCAGGGTATCAAGGTAACCTCGATTATGCCCGGGGTGACCGATACCGCCCTGACCGGAGGGCTTGCCGAGATTTCAGTGGACCGTTCGCGTCTGATGCAGACCGGGGTGATAGAGGATGCCGTCAAGTTTGCTCTCTCCGTACCGGCCAATGTCTGTCCTCTGGAGATTTCGGTTATCAACCAGCGCACCCCCTGGACGAGTCCGGTAATTCCATACCGACAGGATCATCCCAAAGAATGATGTTTGATGCGCATATTCACTGGCTGCCCGGGGAGATTATCGAAAATGCCCACTTTTACTCTGCCGCCTGGGGTAGTATAGAGGGTCAGCTTGAGGTCATGGACAAATTCCACATCGATAAGACCCTCATCGTCTATCCGACCAACGATGCCTACCGGAAGATGGGGGGACTGGGAGAGGTCGCCCGGCTCTACAATGACCGCATAGCCGGGGTGGTGGGAAGATACCCGGAGCGGTTCGCCGGAGCGGCCATCCTGCCGGTCGATGAGCCGGAAGAGATGGCCAGAGAGTTCGAGCGGGTAACCAAGAGCCTGGGGTTCAGGGCCCTTTCCCTGGCGACCAGCTTTGACGGCATATACCTGGATGATCAGCGGTTTTGCCGACTCTATGAGGAGGCGGAGTCGCTTAATATCCCCATCTTTGTGCATCCCCAGACGATAAATCCGATAGGCTACGAGCGGATAAAGGATCCCCTGCTTACTCCTGCCATCGAGTTCGTCTTCGATACTACCATCTGCATCGGCAAGCTGATTATGGCGGGTACGCTCAAGCGGTTCCCCGACCTCAAATTTATCTTTGCTCATTTCGGGGGAGTCGCCCCCTTCATCAAGGAAAGGTTCGACAGCATATACCGGATGCTCAGAGGCAGAGATATCGTTAAGGACCTCTTTGCCCTGCCCAGCGAGTATCTGAGGCGGATATATGTGGATACCAGCGGCGTTACCTCCAGCCATGCTCTCATGTGTACCCTGGAGATGGTGGGTGCGGAGCATATTCTGTGGGGCAGCGACTACCCGGGTAACCCCGACATACCGGCCTCGATCAGCGCCATCGAGAAACTCGATATTCCTGCCCGGGAAAAGGCGAAGATAATGGGGGCAAACATGGAGCGGGTGCTGGCCGGGGCAATCACCTGAGGGCGATATCAGGCTGGACTAGCTGCCCTTACTCAGGTATTTATCTACCAGCAGCTTAAGTTTTTCCTTCTGTTCGGGCGGTATCGAGGCGGGATCGGTGACAATCGCTGTCTCCAGGGCGGTGGCGCAGTCGCAGCGGCGTTCGTGCGGTATCCTGGCGGCGGTTACTCTGATGATTTCCCTGATCCTGTCGTTGTTCTGCTTCAGTGTCTCTATGATGACATCGATCGGGGTCGGCTCGTCGTGTTTCTGCCAGCAGTCGTAGTCGGTGATGCTGACGATAGCGGCGTAGCATATTTCGGCTTCTCGGGCCAGCTTGGCTTCGGGTGAGGCGGTCATGCCGATGATATCGCCTCCCCAGGAGCGGTAGAGGTTTGACTCAGCTCTGGTGGAGAAGGCCGGGCCCTCCATCGCCAGGTAGGTCCCGCCCCGGTGGACGGCAGCCCCGGCCTCCTGTGCTGTCCGGTAAAGAAGATGGCTCAGTACCGGGCAGAAGGGCTCGGCGAAGATGATGTGGGCGACGATGCCGCCACTGAAGAAGGAGCTTGCCCGGTTGCGGGTGCGGTTGATAAGCTGGTCGGGGATGACCAGCTCGCCGGGTTTGAACTCCTCCTTGAGGCTGCCGGCAGCATTCACCGAGACTATCCACTCCACTCCCAGCGATTTCAGGGCGTAGATATTGGCCCGGTAGGGTATCTCGCCGGGGGAGAGGTGGTGCCCCTTGCCGTGGCGGGGCAGGAAGGCAACCGCAGCCCCTTCCAGATGCCCGGTGGTGATGGTGTCACTCGGCCTGCCGAATGGTGTCTCAATATCAACCTCTGTGATATCGGACAGCCCTTTGATATGATAGAGCCCGCTGCCCCCGATTACTCCGATTTTCGCCTCCGGCATCAGCTTTCTCCTTCCACTATTTTTCTATTGCTGTGTTCTATCAAACTATTCCCCTCAGCCTCTCGATATAGGGCTCTTTGATGACGCCCTTTTCCGTGATGATGGCCGTGATGTAGTAGTGGGGGGTGACGTCGAAGGCGGGGTTGGCCGCCACGGTGCCCTCCGGAGCGGTGCTTACTCCCTGGAGGTGGGTTACCTCGTCGGGGTCTCTCTCCTCGATGGGGATTTCGTTACCGCAGGCCAGGGAAAGGTCGATGGTGCTTACCGGTGCGGCGACGTAGAACGGGACTCCGTTTTCCATCGCAAGCACGGCCAGGCTGTAGCTGCCGATCTTGTTGGCGGTATCCCCGTTGGCGGTAATGCGGTCGGCGCCGATGATGACGCAGTCGATCTTCCCCCGGTTGAGAAAGTACCCTGCCATAGAGTCGGTGATCAGGGTGAAGGAGATGCCGGCCTGCTTCAACTCCCAGGCGGTGAGGCGTGCCCCCTGCAGCAGGGGACGGGTCTCGTCGGCGAGTACCTCGATCTTCTTGCCCTGCTCTTTCGCCTTTCTGATTATGCCGAGGGCGGTGCCATAGCCGGTGGTTGCCAGGGGGCCGGTATTACAGTGGGTCAGGATGGTAGCGCCGTCCTTGATTAATCCGGCGCCGAAGCGGGCCAGTTTTTCGGTGGCCTCAATCTCTCCCCAGTGTATTCTGACTGCTTCGTTAACCAGAGCCTTTTTCATCTGTGCCGTATCCCCGCCGGCTTCGGCTGCCCGTTGCATACGTTCGATAGCCATAAATAGGTTTCTTGCCGTGGGTCTGGTGGCGGCCAGGGTTTGGGTAATGTCCTTGAGCTCGAGCAGGAAATTGTCTCTGGACGTGTCCTCTATCTGCAGAGCGCCCAGGGCTATTCCGTAGGCTCCGGCCACTCCGATTGCCGGCGCCCCCCTGATTCTCATTTCCTTAATCGCTGCGGCGACCTCTTGATAATCACCAAGCTCCAGGTATACCTCTTCCCGGGGGAGCCTGGTCTGGTCAAGGAGTTTTATTTTTTTCCCCAGCCATTCTATAGGCTGGTAGCCTGTTTCTTTCATTCTGACCTTCTCGTGAACTTCCTTTGCCGAAGCAAGTTTTCTTACTGCCGTTCCTGCCAACGCTGGCGGGATATCTCCATGAGGATAAAGCGGCAGCCGTCTCTGGAGAGGTGTCCGCAGGGGGTGAACCCGCATTTCTCAAAGCAGCGCTGTGCCTGGTGGTTTGAGTAGAGGGTCTTCAGGTAGATGCGGTTTAGTTTGGTGGCCCGGTAGATGTGGTTAAGCAGCGTGGTAACGGTATCGGCACCGTAGCCCTTGTCCCGGCAGCTGCGGTTGCCAATCATAATCCCCAGTTCTCCTTCGCCACTGGTTTCGTCGATGTTATAACAGGAGCAGGTGCCGATGTGACTACCGGCCAGCGTTTCGATGGCAAACACGTGTTTATCCGGGGATGGATGGCGTATCTCATTCCAGTAGCCTGCCAGATATCGGTCGAAGGTCGTTTCTTGCACCTCTTGCACCGGGATTGCATTGAGCCGTGCCAGATCGGGGTCGGTCTGCCAGATATAGTTATCCAAGGCGTCAGCCAGTTTTCTCTTACGAATCCTGACCTTTTTACTGTTGGTCATACTACTCCCGAAGGGCCCCGTTCTCAGAACGGGGGTGAGTCCTCTCCTTCTGCCTGCAGCTCGTTCAGGGCCTGCTCCGCCGCTTGCTGGACTACCTCGTTGGAGGCATCCAGGCATTGTTCCAGGAAGTTCTTTGCCTCGGTACCGCCTGTCTGCCCCAGGGCCTCGATAGCGGCCAGCTGGATTTCAATGTCGGGATCGGCGGCAAGGTTGATCAAATAGGGAACTGCCTCCTCCTCACCCAGCTCGCCGCAGGCCCGGGCCACCTCGTAGCGTATCTCGGCGTCGGGACTACCCGCCTCGTCCAGTATTATGGACAGCCAGGAAGGGTTGCCGTTCCTCCCCATCGCATATATCGCGCTGATTCTGAGGGTGCGGTTGCTGCTCCGGTAGGCTTCCCCGATGGCTTTCTCTACTTCAGGTGAGTCCAGTGGGGCGATCGCTTCCAGGGCCCGGCGTCTTACTTCTACCGGTTTGTTTCTATCGTCTATCACGGCGAGTAAAGCACGGTATATCTTCGATGTGTAAGCAGGGCGCAGCTTTTGCTGTTCGGCCAGTGTGGTAAATTTACCCAGTCCTGTTGCTGCCGCTGCCTGGACCAGCTTTGAATTGTCCTGCTCCATTATAGCAATCAGGGTGTGTATCAGCGAGGGCTCCTCGTTTTCCCAGAGGCCTTCGATTGCCTTGCTCCGCACCTCGGCGTCCTGATCGCTCAGGCAGTTCTTGAAGATACTGTCAAAATCAAGCTCAAAGTTATCCTCGGCAAGCTCAACCAGCCGGGATACAATCTGCCGCCGCCGTTGCGACTCAATCGCTGGCCATACCTCTTTCAGGAAATTTAGCTTTTCCGTGGTTATGTTGGATAGGTCGGCCAGGCTTGAGTTAAGCAGCGGTTTGCTGCTGTCAGCCAGTTGGGTAATTATTTCCTCAATAGGTGATAGCATGGCAGGTACCTGTTCTCTTCATTCTTCCTCTTCCTCCTCTTCCTCCTCCCCGCTTTCCCAGATCGGCTCGGTGAAGTGGTCTATGTATTCACCCATAGCCTCGGCCGCAGCTTGCTTCATGCCCTCTCTTGTTTCTATCGCCAGCTGCGTTAGCTCGGTCAGGTCGATTTCAATGTTCAGTATTCTAACAAGGACTTTGAGTATCACCAGGGCGGCCATCGGATTTTGTATTCTGGTAGCATACATCGGGACCTCACCCAGCAGGCATATCCCGTCAATGTCTCTCTCCTTCGCTACTCCCAGCATCAGACCGTTGAGTCCGGCAATTTGCAGGTTGCCCTTTTGCACCAGGTCATATTTCTTCAGGTCTTCGGTCAACTTCTGGTTGGTACCTACTCCCCAGACCTTGGGCTGCTCGGTATGATGAATACGCGTCAATGCTGCGGCGAGGGTATAGACTCGCTGGGCCAGAAATCTTATCCCGACATCAAGGACACAGTTAGCCAGCTCATATCCTTTAGAGGCGGGCTGGTCTTCGCCGATGAATAGTATCAGGTCGCTCATTCCCTCCTTGTTCTTCCAATAGTAGAACCTGTTCTGAGGGAACTGCGGTGCCTCAACGACGTGGTCCCGGACCACTATTCCGATGGGATCGAAGAAGTAGGAAGACTCAATCTCACCAAGTCTCTTGAAGGGGAGCTTCTTAGCTAAATAGGTCGCTGCGATAGTGGCTACGTTGCCGATACCGGGCCAGGCAGCCAGCATCACCGGCGAGCTCAGTTTGGGACGGGCATAAATCTTGACCAGCTTTTTCATTCCATCATGCCTCTCGCTTTTCATTTTTTGACTGCTACCGACACAACGGGGCAATACAAAGAAGGGGTGTAAATCGAGCCGCCTTCCCACTTGGCATCGCTGCCAACGGCGGTAATCTCCTTGAGCAGATGGTAGACGTTTCCCGACACCATAGTATCCTTGACCCTACCTACTATTTTACCATTTTCTATCTTGTAGCCAAGCAGGACGTTACCACTGAAATCACCGCTCAAAATGTTGCCCTGTGCCGCTCCCATAAGGTACTCGATGACCAGTCCTTCCTTGACGTCGTTTACCATCTCTTCGAAGGTAGTCTTGCCCGGGGTGATGATGAAGGAGGTGGGGGCCGGAGCGAGCATCCCGCTGCTGTTTCTGTTGCCGTTGCCCGTGCTCCGTGTGCCGGCGAGGGCGGCTGTTTGCAGGTCGTAGATGAAGTTAGCTATTTTTCCTTCTTCGATGAGAGGGGTGTACCGGCTGGGTATGCCTTCATCATCGGCGGGACGGCTTTCCGGACGATAGTCTACGGTGGGGTCGTCGCGTAACGAAAGCTTGCTGTCGAAGACCGGCTCGCCGATCCTGTTGCCTATCGGCGAAGCACCCTCCAGGACTATTTTGCCGTTGAAGGCTGCCATCAGCGGCGGGATGATAGCGCTGGCCACTCCGCTGGGGGTAAAAATCACCGGCATTCTTTTGCCTTCCAATCGGGCTTGATTCCTGGCTAACTCAAGCTGTCGGAGCACGACATCGGTTATGCCCCTGGTCTCGCTTACGGGGTGGCACGAGCTGGCACTTTCGCCGACAAAGAGCATATCCGTGTCGCGGATCAGGTGGCCTTCTATGCCGAGAGCAAAAGTGCTCTGTTTGTAGTTTACCTCGCCGCCGCGGGAGTTTATGATACGGACTGACGTTATCTCCTTGTTTACCTCAGCCTGGCATAGAATATCCCGGTTGTACCCCCTGACTGCGGCTATCATTTCTTCGCCGAGTCCGATCATCTTATCCAGTGATACTGATGCTACGGCAGGGTCGAGGACCTTAATCTCCGGGTATGGCGTCGGCGGGGGAAGTTCAAACCCGGTCTTTATGCCGAATTCGGCTGTTTCTACCGCGGTGCTGACCAGTTCCGGGACATCGCTTGCCCCGGTGCTGATGGCATAGCCTATTCTCCCATTTTTGATAATGCGTAAAGCCGTGTAGCTGCTCTGCTTGCTCTGGATGTGCTTCAGGCGGTTAGCTTCAAACTGTACCGGGGTTTCCTCCGCAGTTACCCTGAAGACTTCGGCTGCCTCGGCAGTTTTCTTCGCCTGGGCCAGGATGTTTTCCATTTAGCCGCCTCCTACCAGGCAGTGGCGAATTCTGATATGGGGGCTGCCGTTGGAAACAGGAAGGGGCATCTGCCCGTCTTTGCCGCAGCCGCCGCCCTGGTTCATATGAAGGTCATTGCCGATGCCGTCGATGTTCTTCAGTGTCTTGAACACGTTTCCGGTAAGTGTCACCGGTCTTACCTGCTCGGCGATTTTTCCGCTACGTATCCTGTAGGCTTCGCCGGAGGAAAAGGTGAACATCTCCATACTGGTTGTGCCTCCATACCAGTTTTTGACGTATAACCCTTCCTTGATGTCGCCGATTAAGTCGCCGAATGTTGCTGTACCCGGTTCGATGAAGGTATTGGTCATACGGACTATCGGCGGGTAGCGGTAGCTGACCGCTCTGGCGTTGCCGGTAGGCTTCTCCTTCATCCTGGCGGCGGTCTCCCGGGAATGAAGACGGCCGACCAGTTTGCCCTCACTGATGAGGTAGGTCTTCGTTGCCGGCACTCCTTCATCGTCATACCTGTAGCTGCCGCGCAGCCCGGGTATCGTGGCCGTGTCAACGATGTTAAGCTCGGGACTGCCAAACTCTCTGCCCAGGGTCATAATCTCGCCGAGGCGTTTGTTTTCGTAGACAAAGTCGGCCTCTGACAAATGGCCGAATGCCTCGTGGACAAAGACTCCGGCCAGGACCGGGTCTAAGACTACCGTATATTCTTTCCCCTTTACCTGTGGGGCGGATAACAGTCCCACCGCGTTTCGGGACATCTCTTCTACCTGCTGGTGCAGTCCGGTTACCTTTCCGAAATCTCCCCGGCTGCCCAGGCTAAGTCCCACCTGCTGGATATCACTACCTTCCGTAGCTACTGCTACCAGGCGTAGAGTAACATCCGCCCTTTCCTGCTCGATATAGCTGCCTGATGAGCTTAAGAAGATGCTCTTTTTGCAGCCATCTCCGTAGGAGATATTCGAGGTCTGGATTTTGGGGACCGCCCAGATAATCTCATTATATTCATCCAGCAGCAGTTTCTTTTTCTCCAGAGAGATGGCCGCCGGGTTACTATCCGCTTCGGTAAGTACTTTATCTACCACAGGTTCGACCGGAGCCAGCTCGCTTTTCTCGCCACCGGCAAGCTCAGCCTGCTTGACAGCCAGCGCCACCCTTTCTGACAGGTCGTCAAGACTGTTGAAGCTGACAAATCCCCAGCCGCCTTTTATCAGGGCCCGCACGTTTCCACCCGCCGAGCTTGTCTTACCGATGGATTCCAGTTCTTTACCCCGGTATTTAATATAGGTGCTCCGGCTTTTCTCAAGTCGGGCCTCGATGTAGTCGGCGTGGTGGCTTTTGATTATCTCAGCTAGCCGTTGAGCGGCCTGTTCAATGTCTGGCATAAGTATTTTCTCCGCAGTGTTAAAATCGTGGACTAAAGTTAGTTTACTGATACGCCGAACTGGTTGTCAATTCAGGATAGGCGGGAAATTCGGGCGGTGTGGTAATATTAAGGTTGTTTGTGGGCAGTCCCACCGGGGGTAAGAATAGATGGCAGATGATTTATCGCCGGCTTCCGTTACCGGTAGTCTGGATACCCGTTTCATCGGGCAACGGGTAGTCTATTATCCCAGCCTGTCTTCAACAAACGAAGCGGCGAAGCGGGAGGCGCAAAAGTATGCTGCTGAAGGAACGATTGTCATCGCCCGGCAGCAAATAGCGGGCAAGGGGCGGCTGAAGCGCGTCTGGTTATCGCCTGAGGATAGTATCGCCCTGTCTATTATTCTCTATCCGGCCCTGGCCCACTTGTCTTCCCTTGTTATGATCGCCTCTCTGGCGGTGGTTCGCAGTATCAGGGTGGTTACCGGGCTCGAGGCGCAGATTAAGTGGCCTAACGATGTGCTGGTGGCTGGCAAAAAAGTATCCGGTATTCTGATCGAAAGCAGAGTGCGGGGTAGTACGGTGGACTATGCCGTTATTGGCATCGGAGTGAACGCTAACCTGAGGCTCTCCGACTTCCCGGAGATAGCAGCTACCGCTACCAGTCTCTCCGAAGAGCTGGCACGGGATGTTTCACTGCTGGCTCTAACCAGAAGGCTTTTGATTGAGTTGGAGAGTTTATATCTGGTTCTGCTGGCGGGGGGATCCGTCTACGAAGACTGGCGGGACAGCTTGATGACCCTGGGGAAAGAGGTCTACCTGGAGCCGGGTGGGGCTGTGTGCGATGGTATCGCCGAATCGGTGGACAGAGATGGCAGCCTGTTGCTCCGTCACCCCGATGGTAGCCTGAGTAAGATTGTCGCCGGTGATGTTACCTTACGTCACCGGGGATGTAATCCTCCCTCTCCCTGCTGAGAGAGGGAGGACTTTTACTCTTCTCGATTTGGGAACTTCACCATGTCCGGCTACTTGGTTTCTTCGTCTCCCGAGCCCAGGGTTTTCGCCAGGCCCTGAAATGCCTTGAAGAATTCCAGCGGGATGGGGAAGATGATAGTGCTGTTCTTCTCGGCGGCTATCCCGGTTAGTGTTTCCAGATAGCGGAGTTGCAGGGTAGTGGGTTCCCTGCCGATGATAGCACCGGCCTGTGCCAGCTTTTCCGAGGCCTGGAGCTCACCCTCGGCGTGGATGATTTTCGCTCTTCTGTCTCTCTCTGCCTCAGCCTGAGCTGCCATCGAGCGTTTCATCGTTTCCGCAAGTTCGACCTCTTTAATCTCTACCGTGGTAACCTTAATCCCCCACGGGTCGGTCTGTTCATCAATCGTTTTCTGTAGTATCTGGTTCAGTTTTTCCCGTTGCGATAGCAGGTCGTCAAGTTCCGATTGCCCGAGTACGCTCCGCAGTGTTGTCTGGGATATCTGTGAGGTAGCCCTGATGAAGTCAAGCACCTTGATTACCGAGGATTCCGGATCAATCACCCTGAAGTAGACTACGGCGTTCACCCTGACCGTAACATTGTCCCTGGTGATTACCTCTTGGTAGGGGACGTCCATCGTTATCACCCGCAGGTCTACCTTAACCATCCGGTCCACGAAGGGAATGATGACAAAAATACCCGGACCTTTAGTGCCGGTCAGCCTTCCCAGGCGGAAGATAACGCCTCTCTCATATTCCCGAAGAATCTTTATTGCCGCCGGGAGGAATATGGCGCAGAGTATAGCGGCCACAACGATTATAGCGATTACAGTACTACTCATTAATCAAACCTCCTTAATTTTCAATTTTATTGTTTTCTGCTTACGTGGAGAGTCAGGCCGTCAGACTTGGTTATAATCACCTCCTCTCCAGGCTTCGCCTGGCCTTGGTCTAGTATTGCTGTCCAGAGTTCGCCCTTGTAGAGAATTGTGCCTTTCGGGTTGAGTATTACCTTGACCGTGGCGGTCTTACCGATCAGTTCTTCTCTTCCTGTTTCTGCCTGCCGCCGGTGGCTCCGGACCACCCGGTAGACGATGAAGGCGGTGATGCTGCCGATTACCGCTGCTATGGTTGGTACTAACCATGGGTCTGGTTGAAACAATGTGGGCCTCCCGCTGAATAAAATTAGGAGGCCAATAACCAGTGAGGCTATGCCTCCCGCTGTAAATATTCCGAAGCTGGCAGTGAATATCTCAGCGACAAACAGACCGCCGGCCAGGGCGAGCAGTGCAATACCGGCGTAGTTTATCGGTAAGAAGCCCAGGGAGTAGGCGGCTAGAAAGGCGCAGATGCCCCCAAAAACACCGGGGAAGATGAGCCCGGGGCTGTATATTTCCACCGTTATGCCGAGTATGGCCAGGCTGAGCAGAATGACGGCGATATTGGGGTCGCTGATGGCGAGCATAAAGCTTTCGATATTACTCATTGGGTTGTGGTTGGTCCTAGCCCCTTCCGTATGGAGGATAATCGTACTGCCATCGAGCATGGTTATCTGCCTGCCGTCAAGCTGAGAGAACAGGTCTCCCAGGTCAGTAGCAACGATGTCGATAACATTAAGCTCGAGGGCTTCCTTCTCGGTAGCGGAAACGCTCTCCCTGACCGCTTTTTCCGCCCACTCCATGTTGCGTCCGTGCCCTCCGGCAATGCTTCTGATATAAGCGGCGGCGTCATTGATGACCTTTTCCTCCATCTCCTCTGACATGGCGGCTTCCCCATCGGTGCCGATGGCTACCGGATGCGCGGCGCCGATGGCCGTGTTCGGTGCCATGGCGGCAATATGGCCGGACATAGTAATAAATACTCCCGCTGAGGCTGCCCTTGCTCCCGAAGGTGAGACAAATACCACTATCGGAATCTCGGCGCTGACGATATCCTGGACAATATCACGCATAGCAGTGTCCAGTCCACCAGGCGTGTCCAGCTCGATAATGCAGGCAACGGCGCCTTCTTGCTCAGCCTGGTTGATGCCGCGGTCAATGTAGTTGGCGGTGACCGGTGTGATGGTTCCATCGACGTGGAGCACATCAATTCGGTTATCGGCTGCTTGAACTCCGCCGGTAGTGGCGATGGCGATAGCGGCGATAGTCGATACTCCTATTAGTAGTGCAAGACGGATAGTTTTTGGCACAAACACACCCATTAGGGTAACATACCCCATATTAGTGAATTATATCTTGATTGTGTATCCAATGTAAACAGACCGGCGCTTCGTTATTTATGATTAATCTGATAAACATTATTTAACTATTGTTCTCATATTTGAACGGCCGGGTAAGTTTGGTATAGAATCTACATACTAAACTTGATGGAAGGTATACCGTGAGAGTCCAGAGGTGTAAAGGCAGCCGGGACCTGACCCCGGATCAGATGTTACGCTTTCGCTTCGTCGAGAAAGCTTTCCGGCGGTGCTGTCTTAAGTGGGGCTACGAAGAGGTAAAGACTCCGGTTCTCGAATACCTGAACCTGTTTACCTCGACGGGGACGCTGACGCCCGGCATGTTGAGTAAGGTATATTCTTTCCTCGACTGGGATGGCTGGAGTGGGCAGAGGCTGGTACTGCGGCCTGATGGCACTATCCCGTTGGCCCGGCTCTATATTGACAATATTGCCGATAATAAGAAGCTGGCCAGACTCTTCTATACCAGCAATATCTTCAGGTTTGAGGAGACCGGCCAGGAGACGAGGGAAAGGTGGCAGGGGGGAGTTGAGCTGATAGGAGTAAGCTCTTCTCTTGCTGATGTCGAGTTGATCCTACTGGCCTTAGAGGTACTGGCTAAGATGGGGATTAAGGGTGTGGAGTTGAAGCTGTCCCACGCCGGTCTGGTGAGAAGCTTGCTTTCGGAACTGGGGCTGAGCGACAGGGAGCAGACCATGATATTTGACCAGATCCTGGATGGAGATAGTGAGGCCTTTGCCCGCATAAGGGCAGAGAGGCCTGATCTGGGTAGAGCGATGGTTTCACTACTTGATCTTGAAGGAAGGTCTCCCGGTTTCCTGAAGAACTTAAGGTCTCTACTTGGCCGGAGTGTACCCGAGCTTGTCCCTATTGTTGATGATTTTATCAGTGTTGTGGAACTGCTTGATGCCGTCGGCTGCGACTACCAGATTGACATAACCTCGGGCAAGGGCTTTGAGTACTATACCGGTGTGATTTTCCAACTCTTTTATGACGGAGATAAGATAGGCGGGGGAGGAAGGTATGATGCCCTGATTCCTCTGATGGGCGGTGGGGATATTCCGGCTTCCGGCTTTGCCCTCTACTTTGACTGCCTGATGAATCTGGTTGAGCCAGCCGTTCTGGCGGGACCTTTAGAGCAAAGGATCCTGGTCAAGGTTGAGCGGGAGGCGGTCAAAAAGGGTTTGGATATTACCGCTTCCCTCCGTGATGCGGGCTATATCGTCGAGCTTTGGCTTGAGAGCCAGCAGCCATCCAATCTCAGGTGGATGCTGGATGTCCGCAGTGAAGTCCCTGCATTTGTTATTCATGATAGTCTTAAAATCAAAGATATTGAGCTTGAGACTGCCGGTGAGGTTCTGACTCTACTGGGTGAGAGTAATGGCGATAAAGATAGCCCTGCCTAAGGGGCGGCTTCTGGAAGAGACAGCGGGCCTGCTCCAGCGTGCTGGATGGGGCTTAAGCGGATACCACAAAAATACTCGTCTCTATCGTCTTGGTTCGAATAGATTCCCTGACCTCTCTGCCAAGGTGTTTCATGAGAAGGATGTTCCTATCCAGGTGGCGATAGGGAACTATGATTTAGGGATCTGCGGGCTGGATTGGATTGAAGAGCTGCTGGTCAAATATCCCAGCAGCGCTCTGGTCAAGGTAAAAGACTTAGGCTACGGAGGCGGCGTTTTATATCTGGTTGGCAGCATCTCCGGCGGGGAGTCTTTCCTAGACGAAATAGGCGTAAGGGCGAGTACGGTACGTATTGCCAGCGAGTATCCTAACCTTGCCGAGTCTCTGGCGCTTAATCTCCGTTTCAAACGGTTCTGCATTTTTCCTCTGTGGGGTGGGGCTGAGGTCTATCCTCCGGAGAGCGCCGATCTGGCCCTTATTACGGGAAGAGTGGGGGAGAGCCATTTTGATTACGGTCTGCTGCCGTTAATTGAGACCCTGCGTTACAGCGCTTTTCTGATTGCCAATAAGGATAGCTGGGAGACTAAGGATATGGGCGAGGTGCTGGCCTCCCTTGAAGATAATCTGGCTCTTGCTTCCGGCAAGAAAGGCTCCTCTCCGGTGCCGGAAAATAGGACGCCGGCTGTGGTCGCTCAAAATTCCTCTGGGGCGGCGGCTTGCGATACAGTCCGTTTAGCCTTGCCTGACGGGCACCAGCAACAGCCTACTCTTGAACTTCTGGTTAAGGCCGGCATTCAGATTGATGATTATCCCTCCTTGACCGGTAATCGACGACCGGTCATCGGTCTGGATGGGGTGATGGCTAAGTTAATCAGGCCGCAGGATATGCCGCTTCAGGTAGCCAACGGGAACTTTGATCTTGCCATTACCGGTAGGGACTGGGTCAGGGAGCATCTTTACCAGTTTCCCTCCAGCCCGATAAAGGAGCTTCTTGACCTTAAATTCGGCTGGGTGAGTATAGTGGCGGTAGTAGTCAAAGACCTTCCGGTATCCGATATAGACGGCTTGCGGCAGCTCGGTATCGAGCGATCGGTGTCGTTCAGGGTGGCTTCAGAGTATGTCAATATCGCCGACAAATATGCCCGGGATAATCACCTGGGTTCATACCGGATAGTTCCTACCTGGGGGGCTACCGAGGCTTTCTTGCCGGAGGATGCCGACCTGTTGATTGAGAATACACAGACCGGTCAGACGCTGGCTAAGAATAACCTCAAGATTATTGATACCCTCTTCCAGTCGACGGCCTGTTTGATCAGTCATCCCGGCGGCGTCTTAAGCGCTGCCAAGAGAAAAAGGATGTATTCGATTATTGAATCTCTGAGAGCTGCTTTGGGGGGTGTCTGAATTGGAGAGAATTAGCGGGTTTTCACTGGCAAAAGTAGCGTTGTCGCGGCAGGTTCCCGATGATTTTCATCAGGTCTCGCCGTTCCTTAAGCAGAAGCTGAAAGAGATGTTCGGCTGTGACGACCCGGAGCAGGCGGTCAGGCATATTATCGCCGAGGTACGCAGCAGGGGTGATGATGCCCTCCTTGATTTTACCTCGAAGATTGACGGTGTGGAGCTCGACTGCCTGGAGGTGGACAGGCAAAGGATAGCCAGTGCTTATCAAGAGGTTGATTCCGGACTGGTGGCGGCGCTTGAGCTGGCTGCCGGGCGGATAAGATCTTTTCATACCAGTCAAAGAGACAGCATCGGCAAGGGGTTTACCGTGGGGGGCTTGCGTCAGCTGATACGTCCCCTGGAGCGCGTCGGTCTTTACGCTCCCGGCGGTACCGCTGCCTATCCGTCAACGGTCCTGATGACTGCTATACCGGCTAAGGTAGCCGGAGTTAAGGAGACTATCCTGGCATCGGCACCAAAGTCGGGCGGTGTGATTCCCCCGGCTACCCTGGTGGCTGCTGATATCGCCGGCGTTGACCGTGTCTTTGCCATTGGTGGTGCTCAGGCAGTCGCTGCTCTGGCTTTCGGTACGGCGTCTATACCGAAGGTGGATAAAATCTGTGGTCCCGGTAATATCTTCGTTGTTTTAGCCAAGAAACTGGTCTACGGGGCGGTCGATATTGACGGGCTGCAGGGGCCGAGCGAGGTGATCATTATTGCTGATGATACTGCTGACGCCGGCTACTGTGCCGCCGACATTTTGGCCCAGGCGGAGCATGACCCGCTGGCATCGGCTATTCTGATAACCACATCATCCCGGCTGGCTGATGAGGTTGAGGCTGAGGTGGAGCGGCAGTTGGCCGGACTGTCTCGTAGAGCTATCGTTGCTGAATCCTTAAGGACTGGTGGCAGGATAGTAGTGGTAGCCGGTATCGATGAGGCGATAGAATTGGCTAATCTGTACGCTCCGGAGCACCTTTGCCTGGTTGGTAACGGTGCCGCTGGCTGGGTGGATAAGATCTCTAATGCCGGGTGTGTCTTTGTCGGCGGGCGTTCGACGGTGGTGCTGGGTGATTATGTGGCCGGACCGAGCCACGTTCTACCTACCGGGGGGACGGCTCGGTTTAGCTCGCCGCTCAATGTGAGTGATTTTGTCAAGTTTATCAATGTTGTCGGTCTTGATGATTCTGATGTCAAAAGAATCGGTCCGGCTGCGGTTGTCATCGCTCGGGCCGAAGGACTTGAGGCCCATGCCCGGGCTATGGAAAAGCGGCTCGGGAAGTGATTCGCAGAGGTTATCTGTTTTATGGTGCTTGGTGTATTAACCGGTAATGAGATAGCGAGATACCGGAGGCAGATAAGCTTCTTCGGCAAGAACGGCCAGAAGAAGCTTAAGAGAGCAAGGGTCTTTGTTGCCGGCGCGGGTGGTCTTGGTTCTGCGGTGTTGGCGTATCTTACTGCAGCCGGCATCGGCAGTATCAGGGTGGTTGACAACGACATTGTCGAGCTGTCTAATCTGAACCGGCAGATACTACACTGGGACGGCGACGTGGGCAGGGAAAAAGTAGCCTCGGCGAAGGAAAAACTGGAGAAGATGAATGCCAACGTTAAGCTGGAGGTTATCTCAGCGACGATAGATAAAGACAATGTCGAAGAGCTTGTTGCTGATTATGATATGATTGTCGACGCAATGGACAACTTTAGCACCCGTTACGTGTTGAACAGGGCGGCGTTGTCCCGAAAAATCCCTTTCTTTCATGGTGCCGTCCAGGGGTTCTACGGGCAGTTGACTACCATTATCCCCGACCATACTGCCTGCTTGAGGTGTATTTTCCCCGAGGCTCCTCCGCCGGCCACACCCGCCGTGGTCGGAGTAACCCCCGGTGTTATCGGTTGCCTTCAGGCAGGTGAGGTGATAAAATATATCCTTGGGATGGGGGAGCTTCTGGAGGATCGGCTCTTGATATGGGATGGACTGAAGGTGGAAATGGACGAAGTCCTGCTGGAAAAGAATCCGGATTGTAGGGACTGTGGTAGTAGAGTCAGCTTATGAAGGTTAAGGTAAAGTTTTTTGCTTCCTTGAAGGAGGTATTTGGTGAGGGGGAGAGGGAGGTTGAACTGGGTGGGGGGGCTAGTATAAAGGACCTTTTGGATACCTTGTGTGATTCGCCCCGGTGTCGTCAGAATGTTTTCGATGATTCCGGTAAGCTTAAGATGCGTGTTCAGATAATGAAGAACCGCATGCCTATTC
>JAQUQE010000023.1 GCA_028716225.1 Dehalococcoidales bacterium
AGAAGAAAACGGGGGTGCTAATCATGCAGTATCCCCTCGACTAGAGGGATGGTTTGCTTGCGATAGCGTCTGGCGGAGCTATGATAACGGCGATACTTGGGAGCGGATCTATCATGGTGACTGGCTATTGAACAATCAAGAAATATTTATTGTTTGGCCTCCACCTGCATTACTTCTGCGTTTGCCCTGTGATGACCTCGAGGAATGTTGCACCATCTACATGGGAGTCCAGGGTACCCAGGACCTCTTCTACAGCCGTGACTGTGGCCAGTGCTGGAACAAAGCCGTCAACCAGAAGCTGGTTATCCAGGACTTGACTGTGGAAACCGAGAACATTGTTTACATCCTTGATGAGGATGGCTATGTTTCAACATCCACCCAGTACGGTAGGCGTCCGTCCGACGGCGTCGACAGTGGGGTCGGCTCGGGTCACTCGATAACCTCCTGCTGTAACCAGGGCTGGGTTGTCGTCGGCGGTGCCGGTGACGAGCCGGTGGGATGGTCTGATGATGGTGGTGAGACGTGGAACCTGACCGAAGATCTGCCGGGACAACCGGAATACAATGTGCACATTGCCTGTGATCCAATCTGTGAAGGGACGATATACGCTGCCCTAGGTATGAACTACGCATACATACCACCTCTTCCACCAGCACCCCCATGTTTAGGTATCTATCGCTGGGTCATTGACGAAAGCGACGATTGGACTAACATGAACGCCTTCAAATATGGCTACTACGGCATTGCCATTGGTAGGAGTGACGGCACACTATATGCCGTCTCTGATAATATACACGTTGATCCAGATAAGTGCCTATGTGACCGGTTTGTGGCACCTGCCGAAGGTTATGAAGTCTACAGCGGTGTGGCAAGAAACCTGACTCCCTGCGAGACCGACTGCTGTGGCGAAGAGGATTGGGACTACCTCATCGCCGGACTTGGTACTATGGAGCCTAATCCAGTTCCCTACTGGTCCCCTACCGAGTTGTTTAATAACGAACCTTCAGCGCTACGCATCTGCGGTTGCTTAAGTAAGGACACCAATTCGGTCCTCTGGGCGATTGACATGGATTGGTATGATGTCACCGATGGCTCCGATGGCTCACTATGGAACTACGAGGACTGCGCCGCCAAGCGTGGTATTACCCTGACTTCCCCTGAGGACGGGGCAATCGTGGCATGCGACGTCTGCGCCAGCTGCGAAGGCTCCCCGCTTACCTTTAAGTGGGAGAGAATGTGCCTGGCCTGCAGCTACGACATCGAGATTATGGACGAGGACGGCAACGTCATCGCCGCTATAGAGGAGCTCGAAATCACCGGCGATCCGCCATCTCTGTACTGGGACGGATATGACTGTCCTGATGACTGTGCCGTCGGCTGCCAGTCACCTCTGGAGTGTGGCCGCACCTACACCTGGCACGTTCGAGAGGCCAACACCGAGACCGACGAGTGCGTCCACAGCCCCTGGTCGGAGACCTGGAGCTTCACCATCGAGGCCTCTTCGGCCAACGCTATCAAACTGATCGCCCCCGAACAGGGTGCGGTAGTTGCCCAGCGCACCGGAGTCGGCTTCTCCTGGAGCAGCGTCTACGACGCCACCACCTACAGCTTCGTCCTCTCGGCCAGCCCCGACCTCTCCGGCGCCCTGGCTACTGCTGACGTCAGCGGCACCGCCTACGCCTACTCGGGCACCCTGGACTACGAGACCACCTACTACTGGCAGGTAACCGCCTGGAAGGACGGCACCATGCTCTCCCAGAGCGATATCGGCACCTTCGCTGTCGCTGCCGAGGAGATTATTCCCGAGCCGGCACAGCCAACACCGCCACCGGAAGTCAACATACCACCGGTCCAGCAGGTAACCCCGACCTGGATGTATGTTGTGATTGCTATCGGCATTGCTCTGATAGTGGTGGTCGTTGTCCTGATTGTTCGGAGCAGGAGGCCTTCCTAACTCCTAGCCTTTCCTGATTCCGACTCTTAGAGACTAAAAGAGCCCCCCGAAATTCGGGGGGCTCTTCTTTTTATGGTCTTGTTTACTACCGCGGGATATTTTGCTGGATTGAACGAAAAGCCAAAATGTGCGAGGAGACTCTATCTAGAGAGAGCTTACCATTTTAGTTTATCTTAGCCTTGGGGTATTGGTGTCGTGATCTCGCCTGGTATTGTGACCGTCTGACCTATGGAGTTGGTCGCGATGAGTTTAATGCTCAGAGTTTGACCGCACATAGCCTCTCTGGTTTCAAAACCGGGATATAAAACAGTGGACATGGGCCCAGAACTGTGCCAGATATCCCCTCCTACCGTCAGTATTAAGCTAGTCACCGGATAATCGCCGCCAGTGAGGTCCTGAGCCTGGAACGATATAGTGACCGTACTCCAACACTCTGTTTCAACGGCTTGGCTGTTAGCGCTTGCCTCAAGGACGGCTCGCAGTGTTTGCTCCAACGGTGGCTCCTCGAGAGGCGATACCAGGACTATAGCTATGTCTTGGTCGGAGACAACGTTGGAATAGTCATATGAGCAGTGGGCACTGGTCACGAACGTGTTGAGATTGATACCCGGCTCTTGGGCTATTGCATCGTATTCAATAGCAATGCTCTCTCCCGGGGAGATTGGGCCGAGGTCAGTAAGGTCCCAAGTGAGTTCAACGCCCTGGCTCGTACTTCTCATCCGGTCGGGCGTTCCGGAGCCGTATCTATCTCCGTTGAGGTAGATCGTAGCGTGGCCATCCCATTCGAGGCAGGGCGGTAACAGGTCAACTGCCTCTGGCTCGACAATGTCTCGGCACTTGCCAGTATTCTCAATCTCCAGTCTGAAGCGAACGGTCTGCCCCGGCACAGCATTAATCTGATCTACCCAGCGCCTAGAAACGTTATTCCATACCCACTTGTCACCATCAATTCCCGGCTGACACGGACACTTACATTCGCAGGTCTGGTTACTCTCCCAGGGTTCCTGTCCCTTACCCCGCCTCTGGTTGTTACCTTCAACGTTTTCTTTAGCTGATTCGTTCGCCTCCCCCGGTTCCACCAGACCATCAGGGGGATCAGACAGGTCGGCTTCTGGATCCCTGGAATCTTCGTCAAAACCATCGGTATAGACGCCGCCGCCGGGATAGGTCGCCCAGGATTCAGTATCGGTGGATGTGCCAATAACTGTCCTTCCTTGACCAGTAACACCAGGGGCGTTGAAATTACCTGCGAAGCACGACTCGATAACCACAGTCACGCGGCAGCAGGCACCTGGCTTGTCGCAGTCCTCATCCGGACATGGTGGAATATTACCCAAGAAGTCAGCCAGGCTGTTACCTTGACCATCCGGGCTGGTTGGTTCCATGACCTCTTGAGTGCTGCCATTGGTGCCTTTAAGGGTTATACCGCCGTCCTCACGCCCATGTCCACAGATGTAGATAAGCACATAGTCACCGCACTTCACGTTCTGGGCAAGGTTGTCAAAAGCCTTGCCTATGTTGGCCAGCGTATTTTCGCCACTCCCACCCTTACCAGGACCGAGGTTAGCAACAGATTGATAGCCTTGGTCCGAAGCTAGATCTGCCATACGGTCAACTGATGCCTGCACTATTGGCGTCCCCATGGCCAGGTCTTTGGAGCTGTCCCCACCGCTAATGATAATGACATGGTAGTTTATGTCGTAGCCGCAGGGTCCTTTGGTAGGGCCGGGTGGTTCCCCCCTTGGAGGTGGTGGCGGTGGCGGCGGAGGAGGAGGTGGAGGTGGCGGCGGTGGCCATATCGGAGCCATAACCGGGATAGGAGGCTTATCAGTAAGGAAGGCAAAGTAATCCTCAATTTCTCCGTACTGGAACGAGCCACTGCCATCCCATCCGCCAACGTTAGAGAAGATATTTGGACTTATCTCTTCCCTGGTAAGGGCTAGCCTTATCCAGGTGGGGGACAGCCCAATAGCAGACAAGTTTGGCCACGAGAACCAGGGGGTGATTATGGTAACAGATGATCCCGGCTCTACACTAACCTTATGATTTACGACCACCCATTCGTCTCCTAGAGTCCCTTTACTCCAGTTGCCGCTGTGGTCAAAATCTATCAGGCCATTTGTATATCTTTCTAAACTGGGTGCATTCTGGGCTACGGTCACCGTGAAAGCCAGCTTTGCCTTATCATCCTCGATAATGACGAATATGCGCTCATCACTATCGGAGTCGACAAGGTTGGGGACGCCGTCCGGATCGGCCGGGTCGGTAGCGTCAACCTCAGCGCTCACGTTCAGACCGAGCATCTCTTCGCCGGTGTTCAGAGCGTGTGCCCCTGCTTGCCCAATCCTACTATTAGTGGTGGCATATACCGTTGGGAATTGTCCGGTGACTCCGTAATAGGCATCTTGTCCGTCAGGTGCGTCTCCGTAATCACCAAGCGGGGCAGTACTGGAAATACCCGAAATAGGAACCGAACTATCTAAAACAGAATAAAGCTCGATGAGATGCCCTTTCTTCAGTGTGGCGTCCCACATGGAGTGACTATTGATTTCTGGTGGCCAAGACTCATTCTTTATCTCATAGCTGCCGGTCTCCGCATCAATGAAGACGTATCTCGTCTTGTGGGCAAAAAAAGCTTCCGGATCATCATCAATGAAAACGAACCATGTCTTGCTAGCTAACGGGTAGCTCTGTCCGCTTTCCGAAGTGACAGTGTCCCCTTTTTGAAGAGGTTCTGAGAGCATGAAAGCAGAAATACGTTCGTAAGCATCGGCAGGCCTGATTATCTTGCTAACCAGTATCTCGATTGCTTGATCCTTGGTTATCTCACGTCTGGCCGATATAGCAATGGACCGGGTTTTGCTATTCGCAGTTCCCCGGTTATCGGTGACAGTTAAGGTAACATTGTAGGTGCCAGAGTTAGCGAAGATATGGTTTGGATTTGCTTGCGACGAACTGCTACTATCACCGAAATCCCACGACCAAGAGACAACGTTACCATCGCTATCAATGGACTTATCAGTGAATGAAACACTCTGGCCAGCTTGAGGTGTAGATGGGGAAAAAGCGAAATCGGCGACGGGTGGGGTATTCCTTGCTAATATTCCAACGCATCCCGTGAGCACTATTGCCGCAATCAAAGCAGTCAGTACGGCTATAGCTAACAGGCTTGCCTTACAAAATCTATGACTCCGCATCCCAACCCTACTACCATCTCTTGATGCTAGGGCTTCAGTCTACATCCAGTCAGTAACGTTGTCAATACCTTGCACAGTGGAAATTGCCACTAGTCCGGACACTTTTCATCGCAATGTGTATTTAGAAGACGCTATAAGCCATCAATTATCCGGGACTTGCTGCCAGAATTTCCCTTAAAGCCCTCAGGTTTATCAAATCCTCTTTGTTGTATTCAAGTAGCGTCGACAGGGCTTCATGGTCTTCATCTTGCAGGTATTTATACCATAACTGTACTGCCTCATATCCCGTAATGCTTTGTAGTTGCCGTGGAATGTTGAGCTGGCGCTCTACTTTCTTGAGGCCACCGTAGAGATTACAGCGCCAGCAGTCGTAGATAAGGTCATGATGGCCAGCCAGATTCACAGGGTTAATACCGAGTGAATAACGTATGAACGGTATAGCGAATCGGTTACCATTGTAAGTATAGATGTCGCTAACGCCCTTGGTAGCTCCAAGGAGATTACCGACGGTTACCTGTCTTCCTACCAATTGAGTAATCTCGCTATTGTTACCGTTAACCACGTAAATACCAACGACAGTGATATAATTAAATAGGCATGATATGCCGGTTGTTTCAATATTAAGATAGGCATCAACCAAGCTTGCCACCTGCTTCATTCATCGTTCCGAACCATCCTCAGGATGGTTTTCTATCCAGCATAAAAAGTCAACCGCCAATTCTCCTATTTTCACCATGAATGGCCTCACTACTGCCATCACTTCCTCTTTGGGTTCCCATACTGAGTCATCAGTCTGCAGGTCCAGGTGTACAGCAAGTCGGTAAAAATTTTCCGGCCCGTAGAAATATAAAAACATGTTGATTACGTATTTGTTTAGCTCAGGGTCTATTATGGGATCTTCCTCGTCCATATCATCCGATTCTATCCTGGCGTTATCGAAGTCTCTCCACAACGGTATAAAAGCTAATTCATTCTCCAGGAACCATCTTCGGTGCAGCATATACTCTATCTCATCAAGAGGTGTTGGGGGTGGGATTATAGGCGGAATCTCATCTGTGCCAGTAACTCGGCTGATGAGATCCATAAACTCCAGCCATCTCTCTACCCAGGCATTGGCCAGGGTCATCTCTTGCGGACTGTATGACTTATTACCCATATCTATTTTGTGTTGATACCCAAGGTGAGGAGTACTGATCTATAAAATAGCGCGGAAGCAGCGAGATCTTGAAATGCCAGGAGCAAGATACCCCTTTATTAATTATAGCTCCTGTGTCAAACATGTTCTGGTCACGACTATTCGCTCGTATTCGTAAACCCATTCCCGAGCACGAATAGGATGATTGTTAGGCCTTTCATCTTTGTCCGGATAGCTTGCGCAGGTTATCTGTAATGCTACTTAAGCCACCCATCCTTTCTCCAGCTGAGGCCCTCTTCTTCAACTTTTCCAGACCCGCAACCACCCTCTTCCATGGCATCCAGATTACCTCGGGATTAAGTCTATCCTCCGGGACCACTACCAACCTGCCGGTTAAAGAGACGTACCATCTGGTTTCGCCAAGGCCACGAATGAGACCGTCCACACCGGCAACCCCCGCATGCAGGGCGGAATATAGGTCTCTGCCAATTAACCCACCCAAAATGGCGCTCCCGATACCAATGGCCAGACCAGCCGGCAGAGTCCGTTTATCCTGAGTAATAGAAGCGAGCCCCCTCTGGCGTTCCTCCGATTGCTGCTGTGTTTTTAGATCATGCAGAATGATATCGATCTTGAGGCACTCCGCCTCTCTACTCAACATATCCAGATTACTGGCAACCGACACTGCTTTATCTCTGCTGGAGACCAGCTCTTGTCTAAGGTGGGTTACGGCATTTTCCCAGATCGGCTTCATAGTCGGTTATTACCCAGCTTTAGTTTTATTTCTCGGATAAAGTCATCGAGGTCTCTTTCAGAATCCTCCCCCTGTTTTACCATGTATTTCATGTCGATTATGGACTCGGCGGTGCTTACAGCCTCCATGATCAGGCTGTCAATCTGGGTTTTGATTTTATCCACCTGCTGCTGAATTTGTGAGGCTGCTTCTTGCCCCAGGTCCTGCAGCTGCTGTGAGGTTACCTGTATGGTACTATCCACTTCCCCCTGTAAGATATCTCTTCGCTGCTCCAGTGCAGCTACGTTACCTTTCAGGATCGCCTCCTGCTTGTTGAGATCCTTGATACTTTTAGCCAGAGCTGCCTTTGCCTCTTCAAGACTTAGCATATCCTTGCAGGTAGCCATGGCGGTGAATAGTTTTTCTCTGATATACCCGACATCAGCTTGGTCATTCTTAGCTATCTCCTCAATAAATGCCTTCAGCCGGAGCAGATCCTCCTCGGAGAAGCCGAGCTGCTCGATCTTCCCTAAGGTTTCCTCTTTGGTCCCGATCTGGGAGGATAGCCTGGTATTCTTTTGCTCAAGCTCACGCATTACCCGATCTAAGTTTAGCTTCTGCCCATCAGATTTACGGAGCTGTTCTTCCAGTTCTTGGAACCTGCCCTCCTGGGTAACGACAGCACTGGTAAGCTCTCCCCTCTTCTTCTCCAGGGTCTCAATCTGTGGTGAGAGACCATCCATCTCACCCAGCAGTTTTTCTCTACTTCCGATTAGCGAATCGAGCTCTACCTTTAGCCCGCTGACAATGTCCGAGTACTCGGTATACTCCTTTATCAGGGTCTGGAACGGCTTACCAGTATCTGTCTCGAGGGTGTGCAGCCTGGCCGCGGTCTCAAAGAAATCCCCGGCGGGGAAGTCGGGGGAAGAGACTTCCTTGACCAGTTTAGTCCAAGTTTCTATGGTTTCGGGTGTTATTCCCAGACCCTTCATACGCTGGTAGAAAGTCACTCCGAGCCGGGCTTCGGCAGGTGTCAGGCGCTTGCCCTTGAGGTCGAGAGCTAACTGACGCAAGTCCTCTATCTGATCAGCGGGGGTACCGGCGATGGTCAGCTGCCCGCTCCTTAGCTCAGCGACTACATTGGCGACAGTACCGTGGGACAGACCAGTCTTGTCCTCGATTTCCCTATATGTCTCACCGATCAGATAAAGCGATGATGCCTCCAGTCTTTTAGTTCTTGGTAGTTCCCTCATTCTTCTGCTCCTCTATATTAGTATGCCGTGCCCTGCTTTCAATACAAAGAGCGTAGAGCGTCATCGATTTGACTGACCATTTGACCAAATTGACCATCTCCTTGACCATAATATTTGCCTTTTCCTGATTTGTTGATTGCAGCAATTAGCAGCCGTATAAAGCCAGCTGTGGGTTTCTCCAGTCCAGTTCGCTTGCTTTTCTACCGGTATCTGTAAGCCTATAAAATATTCGAGGCGGACCAGCAGGGTAATTATCTTGAAAAGAAGACGGCTCTACCTTGCCCGACGGCTCTACCCAGCCAAGCCGCTGCAGCATCGCGAAATAGGTAATAAATGAATGGTACCGGCATCCATTTGCCTTATAGGGCATACGGGCAAGATATTTATCGACCAGAATGTCGATGTTATCCGGGTCGATCGGCCGTTTCTCGCTCTTTGCCTGTTTTTCTTCCTGGCGGGTGCCTCTATCTGTAGCTGTGGCCCTAATTAGAGCTATCTTATATGCCTGGAATATATCGGCCTGAGGGGCGCCAACTGAAGTATCGATAAAAGGCGCGCCATATGGTCCGTTACCCAGGAGAAATTCCCGGATAAAAGAGCCGCACCCGAATGGTCTCAGAAACCCTCCTCTTTTTGGCTTTAATAGCTCAACCATTGCTATCGTCCTCTTCCCAAAGTCGCTCATACCAATCCCGATGCTCCTCGCCGGATACCTTTCGATATCGCGCGGTAGTGTTAAAGCTTGCATGACCAAGGTGCTCTTGGAGCATTCTTAAACTATCACCTGAGTCATCGCGCTTCACCGCATGGACAGCGAACGCATCCCGAAGACGGTGGGGGCTTACCCCATGTACCCTCCCGGTTTCAGGATTTATCAGTGTCGGCAACCCCGCCTTGTGGGCACAGTCCTGGATTATCTGCCAGGCGCGATGACGATTGATGCCGAAGATGAGCTTTTTACCGTTCTTGTCTACAGGCCCGCCCCGATCGATATATTCTTTTAGGAGACCAAGGGTAACGCGATCAATTGGCAATATCCTACGGCGGCGATGTTCCTGCTGCTGAGCACTCGCTTCTTTGACTCTTGATCCGCATTTCGGGCAGAAGCAATTGTTTCTTCCCAATACAGAATTGCATATAGGGCAGTTAAGCTTAATACGTGTTTTCAGATGGAGTATTGTAATTGTGCCCTGGTCTAGGTCTATATCGTCCACCGATATTGCCACTGCCTCTGATATGCGACAGCCGAGGTGAAAAAGTGTTCGCACTAGAAGCCTGTCCCTAAGATTAGTGGTAGCCTCTTCAAGCTTCATTACCTCTTCAGTCTCCAAGTACGTTTTCATCATTCTCCCCTTTGATCTTTCCCGTTTCGTCCTTGGGCCTTTCATCTAACACCCTCTGCAATCTGGCAAGGTGTGCCCGGGCGATAATTCTCGCTAGAGTCTGAAGCCCTGAACTTTCCGATAGATTGTCAACCTTTTCTGAGTCGGTATCGTTCTTCATGCTATCATTATAGAAATTAATAATATGCTAATATTAATGGAATTACTGCTTGACAAATATCATAACGTTAATTAAAATTACCATATAGGCGTAATAGTTGGTAAAAAGATATGTCAAGGGGGTAAAAATGCCAAAAAAGCTACCGGCCTCGGAAAAACGCGAGTGGTTAAGGCGCTATGAGGAGGGAGAAGCAGAAGCGACGATTGCTAAAGATGAGCACCGTGACCTTAACGTTATTAAGCGGGGGATAGAGGAAGCTAAAAACGAACGCAGGTTATCCTTGGCTCAATCGGAGATGTTAAAAGATGCCCTACGAAAACATCAGGATAAACTTCTGGCAGTAATGACTAGTCTCTTGGGTGCCCTGGTTATACCTCCTCCCGATCTCGAGTTACCAAGAAACGGGGTGAATTCAGCGAACTCGATAAAATTGTCGGGAGCACAAATAGACTACGACACATATAAGGGTCTGCTTGTTACCCTGGATGCTGAAAGTGGCATTCACTGGGAACTACTCCGGGAGCACTTAAAACGTGATCGTTTGTGGAAAAGGCTCGAGGAGTGGAAGGATGCGACTACACAGCACACGAGGGCTAGAATGGGCTTAAAGCTTCATGCCGAAACACTGTTAACGGCTAATACTGGCCTCAGGGCTCTTGACAATATCGATAATGCTCCAGGCGATGATTATCTCTACTACCCTGCGGTGGGCTTACTCTACCGGATCGCCTTAGATGAAGCGATCCAGACACCAAATAGGGAAGGCTTCAGAGAAGAAATGCTTGTAATAGAGAAGCCGCGCATTAAATATGCTAAGGGTGATATGCCGCTGGTTCACTTTTCTGAATTAAAGGAAGGATATCGGGCTGGTATTATCAAGGCTTTCGAAAAGATTATGTCTTCTGCCAAGGTAGGCGAAGTTAAATCGACATACGAAATTCTCAAGGAAGCAACAGATAAGGCTAGAAGAATAGCGGAGGAGATAAACCTTCTTGGCCTTATCCCAGGGCAGTGCCGGGTCTGCCGCCGCCTGGGGATGTAAAGATCATCAAGGAAGGAGGAGGGAAATAATTGTTATGAAAGTAGCGCTGTACGCCCGGGTTTCTTCGGATGCCCAGGATACGGATTTATCCCTCTCGGCCCAGCTAAGGGCCTTAAGGGAATATGCCCAGAGAAAGGGCTACGAGGTAGTAAGGGAATTTATCGATGAGGCCGAAAGCGGAAGGAGCGGTAATAGGCCCGCCTTCAAGGAGATGATAGCCCTTGGGAAAGTAAAGGAGCCCCCTTTCGAGGCAATCCTTGTCTGGAAGCTAAATAGATTTACCCGTAGCAGGGTAGATTCCATAACCTATAAGGCCCTACTTAGGAGTAAGGGTATCGAGGTGATATCGATTAACGAGCCCTTTGATGATAGCCCTACCGGACGCCTTATGGAAGGGGTTATCGAGTCCATCGATGAGTTCTATAGCGCTAACCTCGGCCAGGATATAAAGCGGGGACTAAGGGAAAACGCAAGGAGGGGCTTTTTTAACGGTAGCAAGCCTCCCTACGGTTTTCACAAGGTACCGGTTAGAGATGGTACTAAGATCCGCAGCAGGCTTGAGCCCGACCCTGAGGGATCGGCATCGGTAAAGGTAGTTAGAAGGATATTCGATCTGGCGCTAAACGATGCCGGGTGTAAGGATATAGCCAGAATCCTAAATAGAGAGGGTATCCGTACCAGCACAGGTAGCTACTGGGGTAAGACCACAGTCCATAAGGTGCTTACCAATGAGGCCTATGCCGGGACGTTAGTATGGGGTGGAAGGCCGGGACACCCGGCGATTAGGAGCGGTGAGCCCCCGGTGAGGGTAGAAGGTGCCTGGGAACCAATTATCGATAAAGAAACATTTAACATGGTGAAGGAGAAGATGGCCCAAAGGAAGCCGGAGGTCGTGCATCCGCGCGTAGTCCCCAGCTTCTATCTCTTAAGCGGACTTCTCTACTGCTCCTGCGGGATGGCCATGATCGGTAGGAGTGCTAAATCTCACCGGTATTACTACTACATGTGTAACCGGAGCTTTAAGCAGGGAAGAGATAGCTGTAGGGCAAGGATACTTCCCAAGGATAAGCTTGAAGGTCTCGTCATTAAACAGATTAAGGAGAGGATACTTACAGAAGAGTGCCTGGAAGGACTTGTAAGGCTCGTAAACGAGGAGCTTGATTCAAGCCACAATATATACAAAGAAAGGCTCGATACGGTTGATGCTGAGCATAGTGAGGTAAGGATGAGGCTATCACGGCTCTATGATGCCCTGGAGACGGGGAAGGTGACCCTGGATGATCTTTCCCCTCGCATACGTGAGCTTAGGGTAAGGCAGGATGAGCTAAATAAGGCGAGGGTACAGTTGGAGGCTGAGGCAGTGCTCAAAGATTCAGAGCCCATTGATATTGGCAAGGTGAAGGGATATGTAGAGGACCTTAAATGCCTGCTCGAAGAGGGTGATTTAATTCAGAGCAAGGCTTTCCTTCGCTCTTTTATTAAGAGGATTGAAGTAGATGGTGATCAGGTTAGAATAGACTATAGACTACCGTTACCGGCTATAGGTGGTGATAGGGAGGTAAGCGAAGTTCTGCCTATTGGTACCCTTGGTGGGCCTAAGGGGACGATACCTAGAACTCTTAACAAGCGTCGAAAAGGTTCGGCATGGTCGCCGAGGATTTTTTCAGCGACCTTTCCTTGGCCACCGGGCAAAGAAGAAATTAAAACCTGCCAGTATTTTCCTATATTGAATTGAGCCCCGGCGTATTATCTTTCTCTGTATTTGTTGGCATGAAATCATATTGTGGGAATCGATTTCTGAACACTCCGATGAGTGGTATGTGCAAGCCTTAGGTTAACAGGTGCAAGCGTGAGCCGTGGTATTCTTGCACTTTTCTTGCACTGCTAGCTTTGCACTGCCACCGGGCCAGGGCTTATATAGGGGGGAGGGGGGTAGCTTGTGCAACGCTTGCGGCCAAGAGTAACCGGACCACTAAACCGTGCATAAAAGAGGCCGCGGAAAAAAGTGCATGCAAAGGTGACGGGTGCAAAGGAGTAAGCCCGATCAATTGCCGGCTACCTATCGGGCTCGGTTATCATGGGTACCCAGACGATGTAAAGTTACCTAGTAAAATCTTTAGGCGCTGGAATTACAATACCCCAATGAGGAAGTTACCGATAATCTACTGGCCAAAGCCTTGGTAACATAGATATCGGTCGCATCATCCCTGCTCTTTCTAAGTTTTCCAAGTTAATTCTGCGCATAAAAATAGAAATGGGTAACCTTCTTATTGATGGAATATGATAAATTATCCAATGATGAAAAGGGGTCCCGTAGCAATTATGCGAAAAACAGAACCGAGTGCTAGCAATTTAAATAAGCCATATGAACCATCCGAATCATGCCCGAAATGTGGTAAAAGTTGCTTCATATATCACGAGAAAGGTTGGCAGTGTTTCAACTGCATCGTCAATAACTATTATGTCAGTGAAGACTCGTTACTGATAATAGCCAGTTCTCCACATTCGCTGCTCCTTTCTTTTAAGAACGAAGCCAACAATAAGCCCTACAATGAGTCCGCCAAGATGGGCTTGCCAGGCTATTCCCGTAACGAATGCCGTAATAACAAAAGCGATTGCGATTGCTACCCACAGTGGCATCGGTATGAAAAAATAGAGTGCCACTCTTACCTTGGGACGCATCATCGCAAGGACACCCCCAAGGGCGAACACAGCCCCCGATGCGCCCACTACCACTGTGTACATTGGCCCTATCAATAAGAACATGAGATTGCCAACAATCCCGCCGAGGATGTATACCAGCAAGAACCATTTGGTATCCATAAGCTGGAGACATAACTTTCCCAAAAAATAGAGGTTGAGCATGTTGAAAAAGATGTGTGAGAATCCGGCATGAACAAACATAGCGCTAACAATAGTCCAGTAACTGGAGTTATCGATGGGTTTGGCCATGGCCAGGTAACTACCAATGTCTGGTCTGACCACAGTCATTATGAAAATGACGAGGTTGACTGCAATAATAGCCCAGATTAATGTGGAACTATGGTATTGTCTACGCATGTCTGTCTATTCTATCCTTTCGGAGGCAATGCTTCAAACTAGATTGCCATTTAAGAAGAGGCATTACACAAGCACGACAGCTACATGAATAGATATTCTAAATTGTGATAATAATACTCAAGGGTGCCAACGCGAGCTAGAAAGCGAATAGCTTTCATGATACTGAAATATTTTGTTCAACCTTCTGGCTTTACTGTTCAATTGAAAATGTCAGGGTCTATCCCCCGTGTCTCTAACTCCGACGATCATCCTTTGAAGATGACGTTCCGTTTGGCTATCTCCGCGAAAGAATTGAGCGATTATTACCAAATAATACTTGGGAGCTCAGTCAGAGTACGTATTCGGGGGCAATCGGTTATCTCAGGAAATAAATCGTAACGATCAAGAAGCATAGGGCTAATACCCACCCCCTTAGCACCAACAACATCCGTACTGTACTGATCACCCACATATATAGCTTCTGCAGCTCTAACACTGGCACGTTCCAACGCCGCTAAAAAGACTGGTGGTTTCGGTTTGGGAACTCTGATGTCACTGGAAGTAATAGTGAAATCAAGATAGGGCTCTAAGCCGAGCTGGCCGGCGATAAGGTTTATTTCTTTCTTCATACTGGTAATTAATCCGAGAATAAAGCCGTTATTCTTCAAGGTCTTCATGGTTGGGAGTACGTCATCATAAAGGCTGAAACCTAGCTTTTTGGCATCACGGCTCATCATCGTCATAATCTGAAAGACTGTGTCTCTAGGCAAAGTTACACCGATACGAGACAATATTAGTTCTACATACTGAAGAAAATATTCTGGATCTTTCGATTCATCCCAACGATATGGAGTACCGCCGGGTCGCTCAGTCTCAGCAATATAAATAGGACGTATTAGCTTCTCGGGGGATACCTCTATACCAAATTTAGAAAAGATCTGGGTAACAAAGTCATGTCTTTCTATTTCAGGATGTCCTACGGTATCCATCCAATCAAAAAATATTGCCTTTATAATCTTCAATGTACTCCTCGCTCCACCCGCAAGGGAATAACAGACTCAACCGAATACCTTCGTATCTCAGTCTTCACTCCACCAGCTAAAGGTACGACCCCCATAACATTAGTGCTCACTACAGGCAAGATTGGGCTAATATAAAGCTCAACACACTGGAACTGTGATAATGTCTTTTGTTTAAGTTCTTCGGCTTCAGCTAAGGCATCAGCATGGTTTATGGCAACATGTAGTCCCTTACCTCCACTCCTCTGCTTCACTACATCAAACAGTGCTTCAAGTGTCTGGCCTTTAGTCCTACACCTGGCTAGAGGTATGTGCTCTCCGCCGGTAGAAGTATCCAATTCCAAAAGAGCCGTGCTAGTAATTTTAGAACCTGCCCAGGGACGGGCTTTATGTGTCCTGCCTCCCTTGACTAAGTAGTAAAGGTCATCAGATAGGAGAATATATTTAACCTTTCTTACTATATTGTTAGCCACTTCAACTACCTCGGGGAGACTCTTGCCGGCGGCAGCCGCTCTGGCAGCTTCCAAAGCAACGAGCATCTCAGCTCCACAAGCGCTGCCAGAATCAATCACCTCAATAACAGTCTGGGGCAGCTCATCCTCAGTTATCTTTTTAGCTTGCATCGCCGCATTTGGTGACATGCCAAGCTTTACGCTGTGAGTTATGTATAAAATAGCCTCTACCTTCTGGTTTAGTTCACGGAATGCTTCTTGGGAAACCCCTACAGAGATAGATGAAGTCTTAGGTATCTTTTTTGCCTCCTTCCACTTAGGCATTTGTTGATAAAACCAGGCTAGATTTACCTCAGTATCAAGATACGTCTTGCCTTCTATAATAACGTTCAAAGGCATTAGTTTAATATCGTAGCTATTGGCGATTTCCTGAGGCATTTGGCTGACGGTATCAGTCATAATAGCTACTTTTTTCACTGCTATCTCCTATAAGGAATTCCCCTTTGGAACTAGCGATCAAACGATTATCATTCGTCATCGCCCTTGGCAATAATAATAGCCTCATGCCACAGGGACGGTCAACTTCCACTCCGGGCTTTCGGTTGTTTCAACCTGTTGAGGAAAACCCATCTGTAAGCGTTGAACTTTCTGACGTTTCGTGTAATGATGTACCCCATAATTCTGTTGAAGTGTAGTTGCTTGTGGTGTAAGATAAGGCCAGTTATGTGAACTTTGCCCACGGAAACCTGTTTAGGAGATTGAACGATAGACCGCCAAGAACGGGAACAATCTGTTCTTAAACTCCTTATAGACCTCCGAGGCCTCGAGCCGCTCAAAAAGCTGTTCTGGTCAGAGTTGAATTATGACCGCATAAATCAGCCCCTATCGCGCCGTGATTGGAACTTAAGCGCTGCCAACGCCATCACCGAAGACCCGGTTCTTTTTGCCGGCGGTGGACAAAACCATGACTTCCACGTTGTTTACAGCCGTCTCCCCCAAGACAGGCTGCTACTAGGCCAGGAACGCCCCGTGGTCAATCAGCTTCTCAAGGAACATCCATACGGCATGTTCATTTTTTCTAACCAGACACAGGACCGTTGGCACTTTATCAACGTAAAATATGATGCTGAAACCGAAAAACGTCGCCTGTTTCGACGTATCAGCATCGGTCCGGAGGAGCGCCTTCGCACCGCCTCACAGCGCATTGCCATGCTTGACCTGCAGTCTATCCAGCCGGACATGTTTGGCGCGCAGCCATTAACTATCCAGTCAAGGCATGATGAAGCTTTTGACGTTGAAGCAGTTACCAGGCAGTTCTTTGAAGAATACAAAGCGATATTCAGGATTCTGGAAGACGATTTAAAGAAGCAGTCAAGCAACCATGTCTGGGCACATGACTATTCACTCCAGTTCCTCAACCGCTGCATGTTTATCTACTTCATCCAGCGTAAGGGTTGGCTGGGCAATGACCGTGATTTTCTGCTTTCCTTCTGGAAGAGCTACCAGCACTCTGGGCAAACCATGGATACATTCGTGGAAAATTGGCTGACGGTGCTTTTCTTTGAGGCCTTTTGTGATAAGCCCATCGCCTACCATACACACTTCCCAGCCGAGATTAAAGGCGCGCTCTCCCTGGCCCCATATCTTAACGGTGGTCTCTTTGACAAGAACAAGCTCGACCAGGAGCATCAAGCTACCATCTCCGACCAGCGCTTCGAACAAATTCTAAAGTTCCTGGAACGTTACAACTTTACCATCGCGGAAGACAGCCCATTGGATAAAGAGGTAGCTGTCGACCCGGAGATGATTGGTAAAGTCTATGAAAGCCTGGTCAATGTATCCGAGGAAGTCGACAAGCGTGGTGAGGCCGGCATCTTTTATACCCCCAGAACGGAAATCGACCTGATGTGTCGCTTATCGCTGGTCGACAACCTGGCTAACCATTTAGGTGAAGACAAGAAGGAACTACTTTACCAACTAGTCTTTGCCCTGGAACCAGACGAGAAAACCGATGCTGACCAAACCGTTACCAGATCTAATCTATGGCCAAACCTAAACGAGCGGCTACGTGACATTACTGTCCTAGACCCGGCCTGCGGTTCCGGCTCTTTTCTGGTGGGTATGCTAAATATCCTGGATGACCTCCAGGAGCGGGCAGGTCGTCAGCTTGACACTACAGAAACATCTTACGAGCGTAAGAAGCGAATAGTCGGTCAATCGCTTTATGGCGTGGATGTAATGGAGTGGGCCTGTCATGTCGCCGAGTTGCGCCTCTGGCTGGCGCTGATTATAGATGCTGAATTCACCCAGGAAGAACTACATGTGCGGCGGGAGCCTCTCTTGCCTCACTTCTCGTTCAAGATTCGCTGCGGGGACAGCCTGGTACAAGAAGTTGGCGGCATTAATCTGGGCCACATTGCCGCCTCGCATGAGATACCACCGTCTTTAAAAACCAGAATCACAGATCTGAAAAATGAGAAGCTCAGATTTTATGACAATGATGCTACCGGTAAGCTGAAGTCGGTAGAGGCCATCCGCAATGAGGAGAAACGCCTTTTTATGGAGATGCTGAATGCCCGCTACCAGACCATTCAGGAAGAACTCAAGTCCCGCTACCGCAAACTGGAAGGCCAGCAGGAACGCCGGATAAGGCTGGATGGTACTGTAGAAGCAGCGCCTCCTCACCAGATGAATCTTGAAGCAAGTAAATACCGGCAGGAGATTGAGAACCTCACCAATGAACTGGCACAGATTGAAGCGGCACGGAAAGCACTCAGCTCCGCCAGAGAAGTACCCTTCGTCTGGGATATTGCCTTTGTGGAAATCTTTGAAGGGGAAAAAGAAGGCTTTGATATTGTTATCGGTAATCCGCCGTATGTACGGCAGGAAGCGATTGCCGACCCACGGACGCCTCGTGACAAGGTGACGGCGGACAACAAGCGGGTCTATAAAGACAAATTAGCACGCTCGGTGTACCAGGCGTTCCCGCACTTTTTCGGCTACAAATCCGGCAGCAACACGGTGGCACACAAGATTGACGCCAAGAGCGACCTCTATATTTATTTCTATCTACGCGGTCTTAAATTGCTTAATTCTAAAGGCTCATTCTGCTTTATTACCTCCAACTCCTGGCTGGATGTCGGCTACGGGGCGGACCTGCAGGAGTTTCTGCTCAAACACGGCCATGTCAAGCTGGTGCTGGACAACCAGGTGAAGCGTAGCTTTGCCAATGCCGATGTAAACTCAATCATCGTGCTTTTATCCGCTCCGGATGATCGCTATGAGTTAGCGCTGAAAAAGATGGCCCGCTTCGTCATGTTCCGTGCGCCGTTCGAGCATATCCTGTCACCGATAATATTCGACGAGATTGAGGAGGCAACCGAACGCAGGGCGACCAAAGAATATCGTACCTTTCCCATTCAACAGAGCAAGCTGCTGGAAGACGGCTGTGAGATACCGGAGGAAGAGGAAGCTGGCAAAACTGTAGGGCCGTTGATTAAGACTGCCCGCTATATCGGCAACAAGTGGGGCGGCAAATACCTGAGAGCACCGGACATCTACTGGACGATACTAGAAAAGGCAGGGAAAAGACTCATATCACTAGGAGACCTGGGTCGCGTCAGGTACCCGATTAAGACAGGTATCAACGAGTTCTTCTATGTAGACGAGACTATAATAGAAGAATTTGGGATTGAGAAGGAATTCCTTTTGCCAGTGGCCAAGTCACCTAAAGATTTTGAATCCCTTCGTCTCAAAAGGGAAAACATTAAAGTATACCTGTTCTGCTGTGACTTAAGTCTTGCGGAGTTACAGCAGAGGGGAAAGAAGGGTGCTCTGTCTTATATTCAATGGGGGCAACGACAAGTTACAAAAGCTAGACAAAAAACATTAGCGGGTATTGCATGGCCCGAAGTACCATCTGTGTCCGGTAGAAAACAATGGTACACTATCGATAACATTGGAACGACAGATGTAGCATGCAACCGTTTTTTTGATCGGCGTTTCTTTTTTGGTTTTTACGACTTTCCAGCAATTGAAGATCAGACATTCTACGGATTGACCCTAAACTCAAATTACAGAGCCCGTAAACACGCACAAATAGCACTGCTTAACTCGACATCATCGTATTTATTCATTGAGGTACTGGGGCGAGTTGGGTTAGGCCTTGGTGTTCTTCAGTATGCTCGCGTAGACATGGAGAGATTACTCGCTTTAGACATACTCTCATTCGAACAATCTTCTATTGAGAGCTTACTCCGAACATTCGATTTATTGTCAGAGAGACCAATATTGTCTATTTTTGATGAAACGAAACAGCAGGACAGAAGAGATTTAGACGTGATAGTATTCAAGGAGCTAGGAATAGCCCCAGCGCATGTGGACTATCTATATGAATCTCTCTTGTTCCTAATCCAAGAACGTTTATTAAAAGCAGACTCCTTGAATAACATTCGGAAGGCAGAAGGAAATGGAATATGAGATCATTGGTCCAGCACCTACGAGTGTAAGGTTACAACCATTCGGCCAAGTGCTTGATGGAGTTCTGATCCAGGCAAAATACGTCTCACTTGCGGTGGCTTATCTGCATTATGGTGCAATTGACATCATTGGACGACATTTGTCGCAAATCCTCCAACAAGATGGTCAAGCAGACGTTGTAATTGGTATTAGAAATTCGAGTAGTCGAGCTTTGCGCAGTCTGGCTGCAATCATAGGGGTTTCCAACATGTCCTTATATTGGCAAAGGGGGCAAGGTAACTTTCATCCAAAACTCTATCTTTTAGCAAATAATACTAACCTAGACACAGCCACACAATTAGATGTATTCGTAGGGTCAAGTAATCTGACTGGTGCCGGGCTTAAACATAATCTGGAGATCAACGTTCACTTGAAGTTTAATAGACCGTCTGATTCCAACCAAATAACTGAGTGGAAAAACCGATGGGCTAGGATTCGGAATCTACCTGGTATACGTCCTTATTCAGAACAATTGATTTCTAACCTAGAAAGAAGGGGGGCGTTCAGGCAATCTCAGACTGAAGCCAATCTTGATGATTTGTTTCCAGCATCAGCTACAACTACAGAAATAGATCTGAATAGCACCACTTATGTCCAAACGCTCCAACCAAACGACTTCCCAAATTCGGGAGAATCGGACGCAATTATTCCACGTGCAGCCCGCAAAGCTAACGTGGACTTCTGGGGATGGCCTGATCTATTTCTTAGGTCACCAGGTGGCCACAGACAACGCGTGTTTTCTAACACACTCTTACGATATAGATCACGGGAAGTGTCAACATCCAGCCGGCTTTATGAGGTTGAATCTGTCGCAAATTTTAGATTGAGTTGCTCAGCAGCACGTAGCCTACTACCGTCGAGACACGACAATTACCTGTTTACAATGCAAATCGAAGGAAATAGCTGTACAATCAGGTTTCTTTCACCGAGCGACTCGGATTATTCTGATTATTACGCATCTACTCGTCCTCTGTCGAACTCACCTAAACGATGGGGGTACATATAGCGAAGCTACTGATTACTTAACATCTTTAACTATCAATAGGTCGAGTACCTAAAAAGGAGGTGAACATGTCGAAGAAAAGCACAGATAATAGGGATATTCGAAAACGAAATCGAATTAGCCGCGAATTACCGTCTGTCGGGATCAAACTAGTGGGGAGGTCTAAAGGTCAAGTTTACGAAGCTGTTATAGTTAAATCTTCAGCAGATCCTAAACGTCGTGCAGTAAGTCTTCAAGGTCGTGAATTTTATACACTTAGTGGTGCAGCTATGGCTGTTACAGGACACGCAGTAAATGGATGGCTATTCTGGAAGATCAAAAGCAAGTCTCAATAGGTCTTGTGATATTACAGGTGGGAGTACTAAGCTCGTGATTTTGTTACCTAATATGAGTAATATCATACCCGAAATGGGTAACATCTATGAATGAAAATTTGCGTAGCGGTATCTTCGGCAAAACACGGCAGGCATTGCTTACCTTTCTTTACGGGCGGGGGCTGACACCTTTTTATACTAGGCAGGTGCTGGATGCCGTAAAAATCGGCTGAGGTGCGGTTCAGCGAGAGCTGAAAAACCTGACGGATAGCGACATCATCATCCGTGAATTACAAGGCAGGTCTACTACTGAACAAATGAGAAATGCCCGAAGCTCGAATATGTGTAAAAAGAAGAAGAGCCATTACCGAGGGACGGGACCCTTTGGTTATCCTCTCATCGTGATTCTGTATTAAAGGTAGAATATCAAGCCAAGCTCGGCCAAGCCTGGCTTGAGGGGGATTTAGATGCCGGCACACGATATCATCGATAACCGGAAAGAGATACTGGTTGACCACATTAACCAAATCCTGAGTTCAACGGAATCAGCCCGGTTTGCTGTTGGTTATTTCTTCCTTTCCGGTCTTACCAGCATCGCCGATAAGCTCAAAGGCGTCAAGGAACTGCGCCTGCTAATTGGCAACACCACCAACCGCGAGACTTTAGAGCAGCTTGCCGAAGGCTACCGGCGGCTGGAACTGGTCAGGGATGCAGCCGAGGCACAAGCTTACCCCAAAAGGACCGAGACTAAGCGAATGGCCACGGAAACGGCAGAAAACGTCCGCTCTAGCATAGAACTCATGGACCAGACCGATGAGGGAGAAAGCCTGGTCAAAGAGATGGTACGCATGATAGAAGACAAGCGCCTGAAGGTACGGGTCTATACTAAAGGCCGTTTCCATGCCAAGGCCTACATCTTTGACTACGGTACTGTATTTGACGGCAGCGGCAAACCCGTGGAACGCCACGAGAAGGGTATTGCCATAGTAGGGTCTTCCAATCTTACCCTCTCCGGTGTAACCAACAATACGGAGCTAAACGTTATCGTGCAGGGTAACGATAACCACGCCGAACTGGTGCGCTGGTTTGACGAGCTGTGGAGCCCAGATAATTCCCAGGACTTTGATGAGGCTCTGATGCAGGAGATGAAACAGTCCTGGGCTCTGGCTCCGGTCCGCCCCTATGATATCTACATGAAGACGATATACGCCCTGGTCAAAGATAGGCTGGAGGGAGAGGATGACCGGGATATTCTATTCGATAGCGAGATTACCCGCCAACTGGCCGATTTCCAGAAAACAGCAGTACGGCAGGCGATACAAATAACCAGGGATTACGGGGGTGTCTTCATTGCTGACGTCGTCGGTCTGGGCAAATCATATATCGGAGCCGCCATCGTCAAACATTTTGAACGCAGTGACCACGCCCGTCCACTGATAATCTGTCCAGCGCCGCTGGTAGAAATGTGGGAAAGGTACAATGAGGTCTATGAACTTAACGCCCGGGTGCTCTCTATGGGACTGCTACGCGAAGGCGACGAAGACGGTCTTAACGTGTTGCTTAAGGGCACTAAATATCACGACCGCGACTTTGTGTTAATAGATGAGAGCCACAACTTCCGTTATCCCGATACGCAGCGTTATAAGGTAGCACAGCAATTCCTTTCAACGGGAAGGCGTTGTTGTTTTCTGACTGCCACACCGCGTAATAAGACGGCCTGGGATATCTACTATCAAATCAAGCTGTTCCACCAGGAAGATAAGACCGACTTGCCGGTAGACCCTCCGGATCTGAAGCAGTACTTCAAGCTGATTGATAAGGGTGAAAAGAAATTACCCGATCTGCTGTCTAATGTGCTTATCCGACGCACCCGCAATCATATCCTGCGCTGGTATGGCTTCGATGCCGAGACTCACCAAGCGGTAGACCCCGCCCGTTTCCGGGAATACAATAACGGCCAGCGGCGGGCCTATGTCATAGTCGCCGGCAAACATCAATTCTTCCCCAAACGGGAACTGGAAACCATCGAATACAGCATTGAGGAAACATACCAGGGACTTTATCAGGATTTGCGGAGCTACCTGGGTAAATCAAGGAAAGGGTATCCAGTCGAACCGGTGCCGGGCGAGCTATCGTATGCTCGGTATGCGTTATATCACTTCGTGGCCAAAGACAAGCAACGTCGCGAACCCTACGCGAGCCTGCACCGGGCTGGCGTAAATCTGCGCGGCCTCATTCGCATACTCCTGTTCAAACGTTTTGAGTCAAGCGTCTACGCCTTTAAAGAAACTATCGGCAGGTTGATCAATGTTCATGAGCGGTTTCTCAAGGCTCTGGCAGCGGGTATCATCCCTGCCGGAGACAAGTCCGAAGATATCCTTTACGAGCCGGGCTTATCTGAAGAACAGGACCTCATGGATGCTTTGCGGCAGGCCTCCGGTCGTTACGATGCGGCGGACTTTGATATCGACCGCCTGCGCAGGCATATCGAGCACGATGTGGCGCTACTTAATAAGATGCTAAAACTGGTCGAACCTATCACTGCGGATAAGGATGCCAAATTACAGAAACTGAAGGAAGAGCTGGCGAAGAAACCGCTAAAAGAAGGCAAGCGGCTGATATTCACCCAGTATGCCGATACGGCACGCTATCTATTCGACAATTTGAATCCCCGGGGCAGCAAACCAGAAATCGAGGTTATCTTCAGCGGTGATAAGAGTAAAGCCAGGGTGGTGGGCAGGTTTGCTCCCAAAGCTAACCCGGAATATCGTTTCACCGGTGGCGAGTGTGAGCTAATGACTGTGATCGCCACCGATGTTCTGGCCGAAGGCTTGAACCTCCAGGACTGCGATAAAATTATCAACTACGACTTACACTGGAATCCGGTGCGCCTTATACAACGCTTCGGCCGCATCGACCGTATCGGCTCCGATCACGACATCATCTATGGATTCAACTTTCTCCCCGAGACGGGAATCGAACGTAATCTCGGCTTAAAACAGAAACTGCATAACCGCATCCAGGAAATTCACGACACCATCGGCGAAGACTCAGCTATTCTCGACCGCACTGAAATGCTTAATGAAGAGGCAATGTATGCCATCTACGAGAAGAAGGGTGTTCAATTAGGTCTTTTCGATTATGAAGAGGGCGAACTTCTGGATATCAATGAGGCTGAGGAGCTGCTACGCCAGCTCAGAAAAGAACGACCCGAGGAATACGAACGTATTGCCAATTTAAGAGACGGCATACGCACGGTAAAGCCGGCACAAAACAAGGGAACTTACGTCTTCTGTCAGGCTAACCGCTACCAACAACTATTTCTGCTGGACGAAAACGGCAATGTGGTAACCAGAGATATCCCAAGGATACTCGGTACTATAAAATGCGGGCCAGATTTGGAAGGACTCCCTCTGCCAAAAGGTTACAATGCATCCATTATGAGTGTGAAACGCCAGTTTGCCGAGGAAGTCAAAAATCGCCAAGCCGAGCGTGAATATACACCTTCCTTGACTCAAGGGCAGCGTTATGTGCTTAGAGAATTGCGTATTCTCTTCAATGCCACCGAAGAACAAGACATAAAAGCCCAGATTAACATCCTCGAAACTGCGTTCCGTGGGGCTATCACTAGAGCTTTAGCTCAAGAATTGAATCGAATCCGCCGCAACGGCATTACGGGACAAGCTCTTATGAAAAACCTGGGTGAACTTTATTACCAGCACAATATGCGTGACTGGATTGACCGCAGGGGTTTGCAGGCGGAAGAACAACCGATCCCGGTGATTGTTTGCAGCGAGGGGCTGGAGTAAGAGCATACTTCTATTGCATCACCCAATCTGCGTATGGCAGACAGTTATTTGCACCTGCCCCGATTATCTAATATATCGAATTGCCATTGCACCTTACTGACATTTGTGCATTCTAGTGGAAGTTCACGAATTAATGGTAGAAAACACACTTCTGACTTGTTATCAAAAGACAGTTACTGTTTGATCTGCTGGCTCGAACCCATAGGACAATTCTCCTAACTTCTAGAGACAATGAGCCAACTCCAGTGTTAAGAGAGCAACGGAATATTAGGGTTTATTGGCTGCAGTCTACAATGTAGTGAAAAACGTGCAAATTGTGGGGCCATGTAGTAGGTGCTATACTTCATACAATCTGAGGGGCTTGCCAGAGGCATAAGAAGGGCATGGTTAAGAAGATCAAGCATTCTCTCTACTTGATGAATTATCTAATCCAGACCAAGATGTTCCATAAGGAAATCCCCTTCATCGGCGGTTTGGTCATCAATGAAAGGTGTAATTTAAGATGCAGACAATGCGATGTCGCCAATAGAAATATTCCCGATCTGTCCTATGAAGATGTCCGCCGGGGACTGCAGACTTTTTATGACAAAGGAATTAGATCGGTCTTTATAGAAGGTGGCGAGCCATTTCTCTGGCGAGACGGAAACCATCGCATGGAGGATATAGTTAAGCTGGCCAGAAAGATAGGGTTTCATCTGGTCAGCGTCTATACTAACGGCACCCTGCCCATCGAAGTGTCAACCGATTCTGTTTTCGTCAGCCTGGACGGCTTACGGGAGACCGACAATACCCTGCGAAGTAATTCGTTTGACCGGGTCATTGAAAATATCAAGGCCTCAAAGCACCCTAATATCATAATTAACTTCACGATTAACCGCGCCAACCAGGCTGAAATCGAAGAATTTTGCGATGAGATGAAAGGAATTGAACAGATCAGGGGAATATTCTTTTACTTCCATACGCCTTATTACGGCTATGACGACCTGTTTCTGAACCTGGAAGAGAAGAGGGCAATCATAAAGCGCATACTGGCCTTGAAAAGGAAGGGCCATAGAATATTCAATTCTTCCGCCTGCTTGAAAGGTGTTTACGCAGATAATTGGGTGCGGCCCTCTAAACTATGCTATGTCTATGCCGACAACAAGCTATACCAGTGTTGCCGGGCAATCGGTAATAGTGACGCCTGCAGAAACTGCGGTTACCTGGGCTATCCTGAAATCATCTATATACTGAAGCTAAGACCCACCGCGATTCTTTCCGCTATGAATTATCTGCCGCGAAAGTAAATGATAGTAGATCTCGTAACCAGAAGTATCAGAACAATCCTGATCGGCAAGGGACAGAAATTTGTCTTCACCGGGAAAAAAGACATGGCTATCCCATCACTGGCCGGGATCGACCTGTACATCCACATCCCTCTCTGCCGGAACATGTGTCCCTATTGCCCTTACAACAGGGTCAAGTACGACCGGAATCTGGCCGGTCCTTATACCAGAGCGGTACTCAACGAGATAGAGCAATACCATTCAATACTGGGTAACATTAAAATTTCTTCCGTTTATATCGGCGGCGGTACGCCAACAACCATGACTGACGAACTAGGAATAATAATAAAATCTCTAAAAGAAAAGTTCACCGTCACCGGCGATATCTGTATCGAGACGAGCCCGAGCGATCTGGATGAGGCAATCGTACGAAAATTGAAAGGCTTCGGGGTTGATTTAATCAGCATCGGGGTGCAGAGCTTCAGTGATAAGTTCCTGGAGATTCTGGGGCGAAACTACAATGCAGCTAAAGCCCGTTCCGTTATCAATCTCGCCCTATCTTCAAATTTTAAATCGGTGAATATCGATTTGATGTTTGCCCTGCCGGGACAGACGGTTGAGGACATGCTGTGCGACCTGAATGAAGCGGTAAATTTAAAGACAGATCAGGTGACAACGTATCCTCTGTTTACTTTTCCCTACTCATCGGTTGGTCGTTACCTGAAAATCAGAAGGTTAAAGATGCCCGGTATATTTAAGCGGAGGAAAATGTACCGGACAATCCACAGCTTCTTCACCAGGACCGGATACCACCGGGTTTCTGTTTGGGGTTTTATGCGAAATTACTCGCCAAGATATTCTTCGGTTACCAGAGATTCCTACATAGGCATTGGCGCCGGAGCCGGCTCAATGCTGCCCGGCATCTTTTATCTGAACACCTTTTCCGTCAAGGATTATATCGCGACTGCTTCGGCAGGACAATTACCTGTCGCTCTGTCTATGGACATCACCGCGGAATTAAGAAAGCACTACTGGCTGTACTGGCGTTTCTACGACACCTATATAGACCTCAAGGAATTCTACGGAATATTTGGAGACAGCATCAAGTGGAGGGTTATCTTTAACGTTATCAGATTAATGGGTCTAGCTAAAAGGGAGCAAAACCAAATCGAGCTTACCGAAAGAGGTGCTTTCTATATTCATCTGCTTCAGAACTACTTCATTTTGAACTATATTGATAAAGTATGGTCGGCGGCGATGAAAGAACCATGGCCGGACAGAGTGGAAATATGACGCTTACTTTGACAAAGGGATTACCACCCCACCACCGCCATATTAGACTAGAAGAACATGCTGGTTCCAAAGCTTAGAAAGTCCAGTCATCTGTTGACGGGGGATTCTCCAAACAATCTGAACACTTCTCGGCATTGGTTTCTATAGTGACGAATATAATGTTGCGAATTAGAGAAGCTTCCGAGCTTAGGCTCGGGTCTAGACACTGATGAAAGGCTCATGACCTGCCCCCGTTATTAATACCACTTGTTAGTTTTCTACTTAACTCGATCAGTCAAAAGGTAGACATCACCTCTCCTTAAACCCCACGCTCCTCACCTAGCCCCATATTAACAGGCACCTAAATACGAAACCGCACTTATCTAATACTTTTCTCCGAGCATGTATTAAAAATGCAGGATTTTGTATTGTGGAACTTGCTAGTTTACGCTACTTATTAGATAGTATGGAAGCAGGTAATTACTGGGGAGGGGTCAGACCAGCCTTGTTTTTAATGTATTCTAGTATTGTTATACTAGCTGCTTCTACAATTGTAAAGCCACGTATGTAGAAGACAGAGTTCTCGCTTATATCTGAATGTATTGACATCTTTTTCTGATAGATGTATCTTGTAAATCACAATGGGG
>JAQUQE010000024.1 GCA_028716225.1 Dehalococcoidales bacterium
TGTCCGCTGATCTTGGCTACGCCATATGCCCCTGTAGCCTTGCTGGTGGCAATTATCTTGTCGTCTTTGAGCAAAGAAACCGTCAGGCTGCCGCTGGCATCCGTATCCTTCTGAATGATCACCGAAACGGCTACCCCCTCGTAGTACATCTCCTGGGGAGCCCAACCATCCAGACTCTGCGATTCGGTACTACCATTGGCCTTCGTTACCAGGACCTGTCCGATGAACTGCATTCTTTCCGGCCCCGTGATTTCGACCTTGAACCACTTGTTGCTACAACCATTACAGCCAGGTAGAAGGAGTAGCAAGGCAACAACCAGGACGACACGTAACACCTTCATCATCCTCACCTCCCCAATCATTATATACCCAAAAAGAAGAAGAATGCGGGCAGCCGTTTGGCTGCCCGCGCAGGGAGGAGGGATGGGGAAGCTTCGTCCGAGGGAGGAACCCGAACGAAGAGTTTATCGGAGGGCTTCTCGAATGTTCTTGGTACTCGAGTAGCCGCCGATTGCCGTCAAACCATAGATAAGGCCCCAGATGACTGCGGTTATAACGTCAATCTCTCGCGATAGAAGAAACCAGCCGAGAGAGAACGCCAGTCCAAATCCTAGGGCCACCAGCGGAGAGAACTTGTGATTGAATCGGGGAATGTTCTTCACGACTTCTATCAACATGACAATGAAGGGGACTACAGCAACCCCAAATAGTTGATCGGGAATACCAGACATGCTTAACATACTCCTTTCTTATCCTCCGTTTACCAGTTTCAGTAGCCAGTCAGCCCCAACTCCCCCAAGAAGACCGGCAATCATGACCAGAAGAAGAGCGGCGAGCACCAGGGCCTTACTCAAATTGAGTGTGACGCGCCCATTCTCATTGACGGCAGAGAGTGAGGGCTTGAAATTACTGAACACCCGCCCCTCAAGTTTTGTCAGACGATGCTCAGTCGTAATCTGGAAGTCCTTGACCTCTTTGCTTAAGCCGTCCACCTTAGAGTGCAGACCATTGATGCCGTTCTCAATTCGTTCGAGTCGGTTGCCATCCATATTGGAACCCCCTGTCTTGGCTCAGGAAGGCTAAGATACCTTGGCAAGCGTGAAGGCTTTGATGTTGCAGGTAGCGTCCATGCGGCCCAATTGCGTGGCATAGAAGCTGATGGTGTTGGTCTGCCCGATAGTCAGGTAGTTTTTGATGTCTATGTCAAGTTGGTCCGAATTCCAGGGACCACCTAAAGCGGCGGTGCGGTCAATATCGTTGATCTTGATGCTTACATTACCCGGCAGGCTAAGTTCGTTAATCGTGGCAGTAATGCCATGGGTGTGGTTGCTGACGGTATGCGTGTGATCGCTGACCGTATGGCTGTGATCGCTGACCGTATGGCTGTGATCGCTGACGGTATGGCTGTGGTCCCATGTCCAACCAGTGGCGGTCGGGGCCTTTGAGTAAGTATGCGTGTGGCCCTCAGATGATAATGTCTCCCAATTGACCAGTGCGATGTTATGCATATGCTGGCCTCCATCGCTGGTCGTCTGGCCCCCGCCATCGGAGGTTGAGGTGCCGCCACCATCGGAGGTTGTCTGCCCCCCGCCCGAAGAGGTTGTCTGGCCCCCGCCGCTAGCCGTGACCGCGCTAAAGGCCCTGAACTTCGCCAGCCAGAAAGAGAGCTTGGCATAACCCATCTGTTTCACATCAGCAGGGATATAGACCCGGAGAATATAGGGAATTGTTGGACTGAAGTTATCACCGGTGCCTATATAAGGTAGATAGGCCGTCGAACCCTGCTGAAACGATGCCTCGATTGCAACCCGATCCGCAGTCTGTATTATCTTCTGAAAAACGTCGGGCCGGGCTTCGCCTACGTCAATCGTGAACCGGTTTGTCTCACAGTCCAGCCTGAACTCCACAATGCGTTTCTGGTCTCGGTTAACGCCTAGCTTGGGATAGCTGATGTAAACGATGTCCCCTACATCGAACGTAAGGTCTTGCCAGTCTATCACTTCAACCCGATAGGTAATCCGAGGGTTCTTTAGAATGGCAATCAGTTCGTTCTTCCGAGCCGTCAGAACGTCGTCATGCTCGATTTCCCGTTCCGTGATCGTCCCTTGACGCCTGCCGTAGGCAGTAATGCTTTCGGTATCTTCGACAGTCCCGTTTAGCTGCCAATAGCCTTCACCGTATCCCAGTAGAAGGAGGTCGTTGATAATCGAGTCATAGTCAATTTCATGTTCTAGCACATTGGAATTCAAACCGTGACGAAATTCTACTTCCAAGCCACTACCCTTGGCGCTGTAAGTGTTTAGACAGAGATCGTCGGGGTCCACTTCCCAATCTTGTCCTACCTGGGCAGCGTAAGTAGCGATACACCACAGAAGGCTTTCACCGTTAGCCCTAAATCCCGGGTTGACGGCAGAGGCAAGTGTATCTGCTGAAACCGTCGTACCCTGTAGGAAATCGCTGAACACGTCTGCCGTATCATTGTAATCTTCATATTCCCAGTATCTGTTGCGAGCCGCTCGGTAATAGCTCAATAGCCAGGCTATTCCCTTGCCCGTCCACTTTTCCCACTGGCCGTCTCGCTGCCGTTTTCCAAGAATACCAGCGAAGATCGGCGTGGAAGAACTCTTCTTGAAGAACTTGACGATATTCCCGCCTACGAGGTGATCACTCTTGGAATCGCTATGCGGAATCTGAAACGAGAACTCGCCAGTGCCGTTAAGTTTCTTGGTGAAATTCTTCTCGGTGGCTTGTTCGAGCCGCGCCAGAAGCTTGTTGTCGGTGTCATAGACTTGGATGTAATACCCAACCGGCTTGGGCCGGCGCACCGCATGGCGTGGAGGCATCGGGGGACCATTGATATGGAGGGGGCGTTCGCTTGTGGCATCCTCGTGTGCCCTGGCCTTCGCAACGCGCTCGACTAGCGCATCCTCGTGTGCCCTGGCCCTGGCAGCGCGTTCTGCCGTGGCTTCCTTGTGTGCCCTGGCCTTCGCAATACGCTCGACTAGCGCGTCCTCGTGCCCTCTTGCGGTAATGTCGCGCTCAACCGAAAGGCTCTCGTGCGCTCTAATATGTATCTCGCGTTCGTGGATTTCATCAAGCGGGCCCTTTAGACGAAACTCACGCTCAACAACAACAATTTGGGCGCGGCGAATGCCGTTCCAAGTTACCGCATTCCATTGAGCGCGATTACCGTACATACTCCCCCCTCCTCTCTAGGGTTCAGTCACGCCATGGTGTAATCTCGAGCCGGGATTCCCCATCAGATACCCAGAGCATATGCCTGAAGCCGCCGTGCAGATAGCCGAGGCCATGCTCTACCTTTCGATTGCCGCGCACGGGGAACAAGGCTTCACTGACCCGAGTGGGAACAAAGTATCGCTCCATATGAGCAGGCGCCTGGTGGGTTCGCCCGAAAGCGATCAGCCTAGTCCCGATGATCTTCAGGCCGTTTTCGTGAAGATACCCCTGCAATTGTCCCCACGGTCGGGGATGATCATCGTTACAGCCTGCATACTCCTGTCCATTACTCAGCAGACAAACCCAATGAGGTCTAGACATATTCATACTGCCACATCAGCCTGCCGGTCTTGATCCCGTTAGCAGTAGGTGTTAGCGACACCGAAGCATAAATCGTATGTGACGTTGCCGCCGCGGAATCCCCGAATTCAAGCGCATTCCCAAAGCCCCCACAATCCTGCCAGGTCGTATCCCCATATTTGATCCCCTTGCAGTTCACGCCCGAAGGCGGATTCGCCGGCGTGCTACCATCATCAAGGTAAAGCTTGCGCTCGTTGCATTCGAAGGCAATCCCATCGGATACGGTGATCTTGAACGTACTCTGTGCCTGCGTCGGCGAGTTGCCGGCCAGCGCCGTTGACGAGCCACCAGCGTTTACGTCCTTCGTCGCCCAGTGCGTGCTATCCACATAGGCCACATTGGGCAACAGGCCGCCGTCATCCGTTACGCCGTCCGAAGAGGTCTTGGTCTGGCTGTTGTACTCCCCGACTTTGATTGAACGGCCAAAGGTCGGCGTAGTGCCGAAATATCCCGAGAAGACAATGACATCATTAGCAGCAACAGTAGTTACATCATTGCCGCCCTTGATAGTGGTGGTGGGAGGCATACTGAATCACCCTTTTCCCTAATACCAGCGATCCCGGAAGCTAACTCGGATTGTGGGCGTACCGCTGGTATGATCGTAAAACAGGTCTCTGTGGGTAGCAGGGAAACTGGGGAAGTCTTCGCCGACAGTCGTGATTGCGCTCAATACGGAAGCACCGTTGAGCTTCACAGTCCTCCTGTCGCAATCAATGACTAAGGTTTCATCTCCGGCTATGGTCCCCGTATAAAGCAGGGAGGCATAATCATCGTCATAGTCGCCAGGCAGGCCCTCGAAGACCTCCTGAATCTCTGCCGGCGTCAGAGGCTGGCTATAACAACGAAAATCACAAACCTGCCCATCTGGAATAACAACCATGCTGCTATCGAGGTTCGGCGGCGTGTAGGCGGAGACTTCCTTGCGGAGAACGCCGTTGACGTATAGCTTTCGTTCTGGAATATTGGCATCCCAGGTGAGCGCGATGTGATACCAGGTTTCGTTCGCAAGGGCGTCTTCCCACTCTAGTTCTTCGGATTCATTGTAGAAGGACAGCTTGCGCCCTGCGGACAGTTTCAGAATGAAATCGGAAGCTAAAGCCAAAAGGCTTCGTGCTGTGGAGTTGTCGTTGTGTCGCCAGTTGAAACAGATTGTGCCCCTGTAGGCTTCAATGTTACCTGCCGTGGCCAGAGAGAGGGTTTCAGAACCAGTAGCGACAACGGCTCCTTGAGCATCACCCCAGCGGCCCTGGGCATAAGCCGCTGTGCCACTGTGTAACCATTCCTGGCTTCTGCTGGCCGCCAGATCACCCTCGAATTTGCTCTGCAACAGTGAATCCGCAGTAACGATTTTCGGGTTTGTGACCGACCCAGTTATTTTGATAAGCGGATAGACCGGTGCGTTACCGTTGACCCCTGTGGCGATCCTGCACCAGCCTGTGGGTTGCACAACGTTGATCGTCTCTGCATCCGCTTCACGAAACGGATGTGGGCACAAGAGGTACGCCGAGAACGGCGCACCGTAGGGGTCATCGGGTTGTTCGGGAATGATGAAGGATTTGCATTCTGCCCAATAATGTGTACCGGTATCCGTGACCAGCCTTTGGAGACCTTTTCGCCCGAAACAAGTCTTCAGGGTGTCCCGTGCGGTCTCGAAGGCGGCACGGTCTATGCCGTGAATTACGCCTTGAATGCGAAACGTCTTGGCCGCCACATCTGAATCATCCAGCACAACAGCACCGTGACGCCCCCGAATGTCAGCATGGTACAGACGCTTCTCATATGGTTCCTCAAAAAGGAGGGCATCGTAGGTAACACCGTCAAAGGTGATAGCACCGAAACGTATCATACTCTTGTCACCGCCACTCTGCCCAAAGAACGCGATTCGATGATGCGGAAGGAATCCTCCCACATACGATCCGTGTCGTAACCATCCGAGAGCTGGGCCTGCATCGTGAAATAGTTATTCACCGTGCTTGCGCTAGACGCCGGCGAGGAAACAGGAATACCCATTCGTTTGAACCAGTCTGCAATGTAGGCGGGCAGGGTCAGTTCGCCGGCATGGTGGTACTCGAGTTGGTCCGCAGATGTCCAGCCGCCCACGGCGCGGCCCGGAGGTGATATATCCCCTGGCAAGGTCCCTTGTTGGGTATAGAAGTCGCTCCAAACGCCGGAACCAACTTCCATGGCCGCACGCCTGGCTTCTATGTCGCGCTTCAGTTGTTCGGCCTGGGCCTGTTGGGCTTCTAGTTCACCCAGCAGCCTCTTCTGCTCGCTGACTGCACTACGCAATTCCTGGGCGGCGTTAGTCGCGCTTGCTGCGTGCTGGCGAAGACGGGCCACTTCCTCCGCCGCCGCCCTTTGCACCAAGCCGATCTGCGCGGCAATCGCCTGCAGGCTCGGGAATTCATCTTCCATGCCCATGATCATCATGTCAACGAAACTCTTGCCCTGCGAACGCCAGTCCTTTTCGTATGTGTTCAGAAGTTCAAGAATCTCTTCCTGCTTATCTCCGGTCATCAGAGCCATGGCTTCGTTGAACACATTATAATCGGACATCAGGCGGTCGTACTTGGCCTGAATTACATCGAGTTCCTCTTGGTTCCATGTCTCCAGGCGGGCCATTTCATCGGTGTGGGCCTGCTCGGCGGCGTTCCAGCGTTCAAGAAGGGCCTGCTGTTGCTGGCGAATCGAGGCGGCGAAAGCCTCCTGTTCCGCCGTCAGGTTGCCCTCGAAATAGACATCCCGGCCATCGGCCAAGTCGTTCAGGTAGTTCTGATAATCCGAGAGGGAATCCTGAAATTGTCGCTGCCGCTGTATCCGCTCTTCTTCAGCCTGGTCGCGGATTTGCTGGATTTCTTCTTCGAGTTCCTTGCGCTGTGCCTCAATCTCTTTCTTGGCTTGATCGCGGTGCTCTTCAAAGGCAATTCGAGCAAGCTCTTCGTCAATCTCCGCAAGACGAGGCCGATATGTGGTGTGCAGCCGTTCCTCTTCCAGTAACGCCCGGCGGCGTTCTCGGTCGGCAGCCCTACGCTGGGCGTCTTCTTCATTTATGGCATCGTCAAGCGCGTCTATCTCTGCCCGTTTAGCTTCAATAAGTGCATCCAGGTCGCGCCTGTATTCGCGTTCCTTGTCTTCATTGGCCCTGCGAAGTGCTGTGATCTCCTTCGAGATGGCCCTGTCAAGTTCGCGCAGGCCCTCTTCGTGGGCTTCCCGGGCCGCATCCAGGCGTCTATTGGCGGCTTCTACTTCCTGCTCGTAAAGAGCCTCTTGGCCCTGTTTCTCTACCTCTAATTGCTCGGCATATCGCTTGCGGATCGCGGACATCAGAGCAGCCCCGAAACGATTAGCCATCTCCAGGCGTATTTCATGCTGTTGACGTTCATACTCTTCCGCAACAGCGGTAAGCTCTTGGATTCTGGCATCAAGGAGGGAGATTTCTCCGCGAACCTGTTTTATTGTATCGCTAGTCTGACTGAGTTCCCCCTCCAGGGCAGCAACGGAACTCTTCCCTCTATCAAGCTGACTTATCAGAATACCGATACCGACAGCTACCGCCGCAACCACACCAAGGAGATTGCCGAGCATCGCCATCGTCAATCCGCCCGCAACTTTGACGGCTCCAAAGGCGATGACCAATTTGCCCAATGCGCCTGTAAGTAGAATGACTGCGCCACTTACGGCGAAGTATGCACCTGCTACAGCCGCAAGCGTAACCAAGACAATCGAAATGGCTGGGGGAAGACCGCTGAATGCCTGGATAACCGATTGGATGATCCCGTGAAGGTTGGTCAAGGCCGGGACCAAGACCGAAGCCACATCCAGACTCAAGCCAAACATGGCCTTTCGGGTGGCGATCCCCGCCTTCTCAGCGTCGCGGAAACGCTGTACTTGGTCGGGAGTCAAGACCAGGCCGAATGCTTCTGCCTGAGCCATGTACGCTTCGACCAAATCCTGGTTTGCCTTGATGAAGGGCAGAATCTCCATCGCTCCGCGTCCAGCCATGCCGCCCATCAAACTGACGGCGGCGGCTGTGCCCTCTGCCGTATCGCCAAGGTCTCCCAAGATGCCCATCGTCTCAAGCCAGAGTTCGCCTATCGGACGGAGCGTACCGTCCTGCTGTCTAAGTTCAATGCCGAGCCGTTCAAATTGCTCTGCGGCCTGCCCCGTACCCCGCTGTGCCTGGTTGATCGTCCGCGAGAAATAGCGGAAGGACATCTCCAACTTCTGAAGATTGGCGTGTTCCATCTCGGCGGCATAGCCGAGCTTCGCCAATTCGTCAACCGCTACGCCTGTACGCTTTGAAGTAGCGTCCAACTGCGAAGCATATTGAATGGCTGATTTCGTCATCAGCCCCAAAGCACCAGAAATGGCCGCCCCCATGACGGCCATTTGCTTCCCAAGAGAGGTTAGGGTTGTACTGATCTGCTTGAGGTCCTTTTCGGCTTGTTTCCATTCTGTGGTGTCGGCTTTACCCCGAATAAGAATCTCAAGCAGGTGGCGAAAGTTCATAGATTATCTCCTAACGCCGCCGCCACCTCTTGCCGCGCTTTCTCTCCATCGCATCGCGAAGATAGTTCTCATATCTGCTGCCGAGACGCATGATCTCTGCATCGAAAGCAAGGGCTTTCAGGGGCGGTAGGTCGGGCATCCAAAATGAAGGAGGGACGTGGTATGTCTGACTTAAGTACCAGAAGAGCTTGTAGTTTCTTGCGAAAAAGGGGCCGCATCGCCGTCGAATGACATGCCACTAAACGCGGTGATTTCCTTGATGACCTCGAAGTATGCCATCCCCAGGTGTCGGGGGGCTACTTCATCCTCCGCGAACTCCACGGTGGAGTCATCCACCAGTTTCGGATAAACCATGCCCTTCTGCGCAATGAAAAACATAAAGTCTTCCAGCGCCTCCGGGCTTTTCAGGAACATATCAGCCATTCCCTGAGGGTTGTCCTTGTTCTTCACCAGTTCGGGAACCGGCAGAAGTCCAGCCGCATACCCCAGGAACATATCAGGAGAAAGCCGGCGAATGGTTACGCCGACTTCCTGCCCGTCTTCCGCCTTCACGGTAATCGTCTTTTCAGTTGCCGTCCTCCATGCGCTTGCCTTCCTAACCCTCACTCTAAGCCCCCCTAGCTGACAAAATCAGGATAGGTATTCTCGATGACACACTGAATGGTATAGCCCGAACTCAGATCGTTGTCCGCAATGCCCTTCGCTTCAGCGACAATCGGCCCCAGGTCGCCCATCAGTGGTGCGAACGCCGCATATTTGAACGCTGGGACGCTCCACGTCATTGTGTACTTGTGCCCACAGGCAATCGCCGTTGCATGGGTGAACTTTACGACGAAGGGGCGCTGGGTTTGATTGAGGAACGCATTGAATTCTGTGTTGTCGTTCCAGAGCACGCTAAGATCTATCGTTACATCGCGCTTTTCGGTCCTGACAATTTTAGTGGCGTCTCGAGTTCCCGAAAGCGTGTGGCGTGGAGTTAGATGATTGTCAATTCCGATGGTGATGCCTTCAAGGTCAGTGTTGGCGGCTTGGTCGATGGTGATCACGGCATCCCAGGTTGTGTAGGAGGGGGTGATCCCAAAAGCTGGCGTGGTCCGCGCCGCCTGCGTCATGCCCTTCCCAACAACGTTCAGGGTGAGCTTGGGTATCTGTGTGCTTACAGAGAATTCAAGCTGCCCACTGGCCACCGCTATACCGCTATACTGCTGCGCGTAGGGTGTATCATCTGTGTCGTCACGCCAGACTTCTAGGGTGAAGGGCGGTACGTCACAAGCTGCAGACCACCGCGAAGTCGCGGGCTTGAACGTATGTTCGTAGTAGGCGTAGGCATCAATTTCGGTCTTGGGTACTGCAATCTCATCCGAGAGGTTGGAAGAGGTTAGGGCAGTGACTGAACCATAGATATTCTCTGTATAGTATGTAACTTCATTGACCGCAATCGTGGGAACCTCATTTTCCTCGTGTAATCCCGTTGTGGCAATCGCCGAGACGCTTGCGAAGTGCTGGCCGGTCGTCTTCGTACCATTAGTAGCAAAGACCAGCGTTTCGGTTATGTCGTTTCCGTACTCATCCTTGCCCGTGATGGTGATTTCACCATCACCCGTCGTGCCGCCGTCCACAATAAATTCAAGACGGCTGGCTACTGAGGGTTGTGTGGTCAGCGACATAGAAACCAGCGCTGGGGTGGCTGCAAGTAAGGCTGTCGGGCTTATTGTGACGTTCTCATCCTGTGCCGCGCCATGACGGTCAGTTCCCGTGACTGCAATCATACCGGTATTGTCCGTGCCTTCGGATACCGTAATCCGCAGCTTCGAGGCAATACCAGGCGTTGTAAACACCAGTGTATCGGTAGCCTCGGCACGTTCAGAAACGGTGCGCAGGGACTTCAGCGTAATGGTCGGCGGGGTTGCCTCATCGTGCAGGTCGGTTGTAACAACGCTGGTAATCGCACTGAATACCTTCGTTGTTACCTGCGTCCCATTGCCGGAAAAGGTCAGGGTTTCATCCGTATCTTCCCCCGCTGAATCTTTCCCGTTGATCTTTACCGTACCCGTTCCATCCGTGCCCCCCGACACGGTAACGATGACCCGGCTGGAAACCGGCGGGGCATATTCAACGGCCATTGTTGCTTCCGCTGAAGCCGAAAGCAAGGTAAACGTGTCAATGTTCTTCGTGCTCGGAGCCGCACCAAACAAACCCATCAAGAAATAGGCTGACTTGAGCGGGTCCATTTCGATAGCGAATGAACCAGAAACAGCGTTGACCCCTTCGCGGGCTTGGGGATGGTCCCAATCACCGCGAATCGTGTCTTGCACAAGTAAATCCTTTGTCTGGGCTATGGTCTCTCCCGGCAAGATAGGGATATAATGCTTGGCTGCTACGGCAGTTCCCCAGGAACTCTCGCGGGCGAACCCCACATGCCCCAGTGCTCCTTCGGGCATGATTACCGCCTCCCACTTCTACGCCGGGGTTTGACCGATGGCGGTTTGACCACGGCTACGGCTTCTTTTTCCTGCGGCTTGGTTACTTGAGGCCGATAGAAACCACAGGCTTCCCATGCGGCCACCTCATTCTTGGGCACATGAATCACATCACCACACCTGTAGAGTCCGCCCTTGATCTGGTGTGGCTCGGGCCTACCGAAAATAAGTCGAATCATCTTGTCGCTTGAACCTCCACGGCAAAGGTAATCAGGATCGCTTCGCAGGCAAGTTTCAGCGTCGCTTCAAGAAAGCGTCCTGTCGGGTCGTCATAGATGACATCCATGACATAGCTATTGACTATCCGGGCCTCGGCTAGGGAAAGACCGTCTAGCTTACGATGCGCCCACAAGCTCGCGGCGATTGCCTCTCCTTCGTCAACTGTCTCCTTGTACGCTTCTTCGTCTACCGCTATGGGGCGCAGGTAGAGAATCTCGAAATTGTAGGTCTGCCGGACATGCGTACTGGAAGAAGCTATCGTCTGCTCTACATTGGAAACTCTTTTCGGCATAATGAAGAGCGCGGGAATACTAGTGTCCAGCGGCGGTTCGGGGAGAGTAGAGAGTTGCCCAAAGGAACAAACAACGAGTTTATGGCTTGTTTTATGCTGGGAGTAAAGAAGGTCCCGTATCTTGTATCCGATGGCCCTAGCGTGATATTTCAAGTAGTGATCCTCCCCAGCAATGCCCGGAACTCCTGTTCAACCGCCTGCAATACTTTGAGCGCATTTCGCTCCGCTACGAGGCGCATGAAGGGCCTCCCCGCGCCCTTACCAGACCCAACCCACATGCCCGGAGGTCGATAGCCCCACCTGTCGCGGGTCTGCATAACCGCAAAACCATGCCTGATCGCCCAGCCCAATAACCGCGGGGATACGGCGAAGGGAACCCATTTTCTGAAGCCCTGGTGGTGGCTAAGAGCGTAGTAACCTGTACCACCCCGCGCATCCTGCGCAGCTATATCGTTGAATACCCTGCCGACAACCTCGGCAATACTGCCAACCCTGATTTCCTCTACAGAAGACTCTGTGGCATCGCGCATAGCACCGGTATCCACAAGACTCTGCCGCTCAATCTCTTCCCGAACCTCTTTCTTGAGCCGAACGGTCTCCAAGTGGAAGACGCGCAATAGGGCGGGAAGGGCTTCCTGATTGAGTTGGTTGACAGCCTTCTCAATCTCGGGGGATATAACCTCGATGTAGAAGACGTTCGCGGGAGTCCCGCTCTGCACACTCACTTACGTCTTTACCTTCTTGCACACGCATTTCAGGTATAGCTTCCGCCCCAGCATGTCTTCGGGCGGGACGATGACTGCATATTTATGCGTAGTACTGCCTATCTTCTGCTGGAACTGGTCGCCCTGCGTGATATCATCCCGGTAGTGCAGGTAGATGACATATGGCATCTCGCCTATATGCCCCAGCCAAGTGGTTCTATCCTTGAACCCCCCCGCTTGAATGAAACAGGGGACATCGGAGGCATTGAGTTTATATTTAGCCGATTTGGGTTGCAAGGTGTTTGTAACCATCTCGGAACTGGCCTTATAGTGGTCGGCGATATGAGGGAGGTTCATACGGCTCCAACCCTGTAGCGAATGTACGGGCCTAAGAGAAACTTCGCCTGGTCGGGAAGGTCTGTCGGTTCCCGCCACGCAGGTGACCGTTGCCAGGTGTAGTCGCCTATCCTTTCGGTGGTCAAATCGCCGGCGCGATCCCGATACCAGACGGCGATCAACTGCTTTGCCGCGGCCTTGACATCATGGGGGACACTTGCCGTATCCGCACAATACCCGACTTTGTAGGCTATCTCGATACTCTGTGGCGCAGAAGAAAACCGGGATAATGTCTGTGAATCGGTGCGCAGCTTGATTCGGCCCTCATCGGCGTAAAGAAGATAATCGGTCGGACTAAGCACCCGCGCCGTGCCCGTGTAGGGATTGTCCCTGAGTTGGGTAATGGACCGTATCGGATAATAGTCTGTGTAACACTCGTCGGTCCCTGTGCCGTCATGCTTCTCGGGGATCTCAATGGTGGCAACCTCATATTCGACAAAGTAGCAGCTACAAAACCGCTCGATAACGTCTGTGGCCGAATTCACCATAGCCGTGAGAAGAGCGTCGCGGCCCGTATCCTCGGAGTCTATTTCGAGATACTGCTTAATCTCAGTAAGCGAAACAAGTGCGCGGGTATCCGCTGCCATGGGTTATACCACCTTGGCCTATCTCTTGCGAGGTCGGCCCCTTTTCATTTGACGGTTCACAGGGGCTTCGACCATTTCCACTACCGGTTCGGGAGCGGTCTTTGTAGTTTCCTCACTCGGATCTTCAATGATTTCAAACCAGTAGGGATGCGTGTCCACTAAATGATGTGCGAGAACTTCAGGAAGCTCTTGCGGTTCTTGGCTGGGAAGGATTCGGCTGATTCCCGCCCAAGGTGCGCCACTCCAGGCGTGATTACATCTAACCTTGACGGTTTTCACTCGCTAACAGACTCCTTTGGTGCTGATTCGGGCACGGATTTCGATTCCTGATCCTCAATGTGCTGGACTATTTGCTCAATCTCAATCATCGCGCCCTGCATTTTGAGTAGTATCGCGGTTAGGCGATTGATCTGCTCCTGTGCGGCTCTGCATTCGCTTGCCAAAGCTGCCTTGCGTTCCTCCAGATATGTCTTCACTCTAATCCTCCTCCAAGGAAGGGGAGGCCCCAAGGCCCCCCCTGTACTGTTAGCCGTCGGCGTAGAGCTGGATGTGGTAGAGCGTGTCGTTGAACCTGACTTTGATCGTGCCCGCCTTGGTTTGGCCCGACTTGTCGCTGTTCGTGGTTAGACTGTGCGTTCCGAGGGCTTCGGTTCCGTAGATGAGCGAATCCCAGGCCACGTTACCTTCGTGATTGTGTGCGTAGATTACCGAAGGACCGTTGGTGACCGTCCCGTGCAAACTGTTGATTGCCCGCAGAACAGCGGCAGGACCCGCGATGGTCCCAGTGTAACCGCTATCAGACTGCAGCTTGCCTTCGTAAGCAACGAACGTCCCTGTCAAGTCGCCAGCCTCGCCCGTACCGCGTTTCCACGGACCTGCGAAGATGCCGTGGATGCTCGTGCCTGGAAACGTGTCGTTGATCCTCGGTTCAACCTCAAGCCCCACAAGGCCATGTGTAAGAGCAACGCCTGCCCCCGGCTTGATCTGCACACCGACAATGCTTGCATCCTCGGTGAAGGTTTGCGAGTTGAGCCGCACGTTCTTATCGCTATCCGTCGTCTTAAGCAAAAGATGGCTTTCTGCGGGGGCGGTTATGCTTGAAGCCGTTACAGGTCCATCGAAGCAGCCCGCCGTGGTGAATTGCGCCTGCAATTCATCCAGAATGGTCTGCAGGTCTTTTGATTCCCAACCCCTAGCGGTGGAAGTGAAATCGTTCGCCAAGGGTAATCACTCCTTTCAGAAAACAGGAAAGAGGGGGTTCCGAAGAACCCCCAGTTCTACACAGTGATGTTGTAAACCACGAAGCCGCCCGGCGAAATGCCGCTGGAGAGCCAGAGTCCCTGGAACCCAAGGGCACGGAAGCTGGCGATCTTCGTCTGGTCGTACTGAATCGGTTCGTCAGATACCTTGATTCGCAAGGCATCCCAGTCGCCACCGACAAAAACATCCTTGTGGACGCAGATGATCGTACCATCGGTGTTGTTTTCGTCGGAAGCGTTCATCGTGTCGTCGTCATCGAGCAAGGGGAGCTGGCCGCTTACAATGATCGGGATTCCATCCAGTTTGGCAAGCTCACCCGTAAGGATGACGGCCTTGGGACCGTATTTGTCAAGCGTCTGGACTTCTGAGATGCTGTCAAGCAGCTTGATGTAGGTCTCGACGTTGGTGATGTAAACAAGCCGATCCGGGCTTGCGCCCCACTTGCCCATCTTGCCGCGTCCACCGCGAAGCAGCGAGTTTTTCAACCCGCCGGACCCGTCAATGAACCTGGTGGCGTCACCATGGAAAGCATGACGGAGACCATCGCAAATGGACCATTTATACCCTGCTGAGGTCCCCCCACCGGCCGTGGTGATGTTGCTCGAGGTGGACATATCGCCATTGATCAGTGCGTATTCCTCGGCCTCCCGGTGCGCAATCACGATATTGCGCCTGAACGCCGGAAGCAAGGGGATGATTGAGCGCAGGTCCAACTCATGGCTAAACCGCGACAGCGTACCGAGGAAGTAGGCCGTAATCGACACATCGCCGGTCCCCAACTGGCTCGCCGTAGCCGAGGTCTGTTCGGTATCGGCGGTGTTCTCAGCTACCGCATAGACAGTCACGTCGCTGATTCTTGTCGGCCACTTGAAGGGGTTGGTGGGCATTTCAACAAACTCGAAGAGACCGCGAACCTTGGTTTCCAACCTGATCTCTTCCCGCAACTGACGACTCAAAGCGGTGTAGAACCATTCCTTACCGCCAGCCTGTTCAGCGGTATCCATCGCCCTCAAAACGCGCTTACCGGGGCCTTCAAACTGGGCAAGGGCCTGCCGCAGCGTCAGTGGCTCCATGATGTTCCGCATCCGACTCGAGTTGGTGATTACTGCAAGCATGGAGGCATCCAGTAATACGTTGTAGGCTTCAGCATCCTTGGCGATAGTCTCCGCGGGATCAGAGTCAACACCGGTCGGGAACTCCACGGGCTTTGCGTTTCGATCCTTCTCGGCAGCGTTGAATTCATCAATGATTTCTTTTGCGATCTGCTTGGCGACGGCGACATCGGAACCGTCTTCTGAATTCGCTTTTTCCCTGTACGTTTTTAGCGCAAGAATCGCGTCTTCGGCCTTGTCGAACCCCAGGCCTTTTAGCTGGTCTTCAATCGCTTTACTCATCGTTACCGTTCTCCTTTCGGGACTTCCGCAGCAATGTAAGCGTGGCAATGGCAGTAGCGAGGTACAGCATCTTGGGTTTGATGCGTGATTTGTCGGGAGCTGCGGGTATGTTGAAGGCCGCCCCGTTTGGAGCGGCCTTGTCATCTTCCTGCGCCACCGGCGGTGGCGTTGGACCTCGTAACATCGTGTCAAAGTCAGGCGCGGGGACTTGAGTTCCTTTCAACAGGGCAGTTGCATCCCCGCTGGTATGTTTCAAGGACGGGGTAGCATCCCCATTGCCCACAACGGTCTTGGTAGCAGGAATAACGATCTCCGGGAGATCGGGGAAATATTGAGCTACCTGCTTCAATTCCAGCCCTTTGTGCATTGCCAAGGCCAGGGCATTCGGGTTTGCCGGGATGGGGACAGCCGAAATCTCCAGCAGTTCCTGCTCAAGAAACCGTGTGCCTACATAATGGGCATCCGAACCCTCGCCCTCGTACATTCGCTCCCACTTCTTCGGTAGGAAGCCCACCGAAAATGCGCGAAGATAGCCGTCGCGGTAAAGCCGCCAGACCTCCTCGGCAAAGTCATGTTCGGCGAATTGAACCCTTGCATAGAGCTTGTCGGCTTCAATCCAAATATCCAGGGCTTTCCCTACCGGTAAAGGAACCGAACCTCCACCGAAGAGGCCGCCACTTGTCTGATGCGCCCAAGGAATGACTGGATTCTTCTTGAATTCTTCTAGTTTCCAGCCTGCGGCCTTTACGACATCACCGTAACGGTCCTTGGTTTCATCACTTACGATGGCAACAACAGTGCGGCTGGCAAGGTCAATGCCGTCCTTGGCGCGGACCTGGGCGATTTTCTGCTGGGGTTTGTCAAAGTCGCGCTTTTCGGGATCGGGGGATGCCTCTTCTTTCCCCTCCCATTGCGTTTGGCAAACCGCATAACGCTGGTCCTCGTCGGGGTACTCCTCCTGCATAGTTTCATTGGACATACAGCGCTCCATGAACTCATCATGGGTTTCGTTCTCGTTCGGGGTGGGTAGCGGCATTATTCTTCAACCTCCACGGCGATGTACTCACAACGGCAATTGACAACCTCGTCGGCTGGTCCATCTGGATCATGCGGATAGCGGAGGCCGTTGGAGAACCGCTCACCAAGTTTTGCAACCTCGCCATCAACTGTGCGGTGCGAATCACGGACTTTTTCATCACGCATCGAAACCCACATAATGCTGCCAACCCCGTAGGTCAGATAGGCTTCATATTGGGCCATATGAATTGCAGTCTGTGCTTCTGTCCAGGCAAGACGATCGGTGCGGTAACTTTTCGCCTGCCGGAAGATATGCGCTACGCGGTCGGAGAGTTGGGCCTTGGCTTCGCCAGCGTGGATTCCTTCGAGTAATGATTGCACCAAGGCTTCCCGCGTCTGGCGCATAAGATCGAAACAAAGAAGTGCAAAACGTTCCTGCAACGCAGTCTCAAGGGCGGCGTTCAGATGGAACAATTCGCCCGGGGCCACCTCGTCCACCGCTTCCTGACCGGCACGAATAGCGATGTTCGTCAGAATCAGGATGGTGGCGGCGAATAGGGCAGAGGCATATTTGAGTTCTTCGGGGATTATCTCTTCAAGATCGCCTTCGCGGAGTTCGTCTTTCTCCCGAATCTTCCGGGCGACCTCGTTTTCCTGGTCTTGAAACCACCGTTTTATTGCCGCCGCAAGCTTACGCTGATAGCGTTCGGCCTTCTCGATATACTCGCGCCAGACGACATCCCGGTCTATGCTTTCCGGGCTCTTCTTGGCAATCGGAGAATCCGGTGCGCTGCCGACTACGGCAGAAGCGAGACCTTCCTCGCTCTCACTGCCCTCCTCGCTCTCACTGCCTTCCGGCCTGCCGCCTTCGTCTTCGGGAGGGCGCTCGTTCTGCGGCCCGCCGCCAATAGTTGTAAAAGCGTTGAATGGTGTATCGCCCCAAGATACGGGTTCCATGCCATGCCGTTCACGCCACTCGTTGATTGTGATAAGGCCATCTGTGAGTTGGAGATGGACAGTCTGCGCGACCTTGAGGTCGCTTTCACGGGTAACACGCTCGAATTCAAGTTCAAGGGTCTCATCCCAGAGGTGTACAAGCCGATACGTAAGGACCTCGGCGATAAGGGCAAGCCGCGGGTCAATGCAGTGTTCCCTTGCCGCTTCATCATGCTTCGGATCATACTGCTGGCTTGCGGAGTTCATCAGCAGAGGAATCATCTGCGGCGGGATATGAAAAGCGTTGCAGATGGTGTCATGCGCCCACTGAAGAACACTCATAAACTCCATGTCCTTCTGCGTGGAACCAAAGGGCCTGGGTTTCAGGCCGGCTTCGCCGATTAGCCAGCGATGCGCCTTGTCTACGCCCGAGTACATGCGGGCAAGGTCTTTCTTAAGCCGGCGAATGGCATTCGGCGCAAGGCTTTGATCCGTTTCCAGAATTACAGGTGGAATGCCGCCCTGTTTGAAATAGTTTTTGTTGTATCTGACCGCATAGTTGTCAAGGTCTATGGCCTCTTGGGCTCCCTCTATAGACCCCAGACCATACCAATAGGACTGCGGGTTGGCGTAGTTGATGGGGATAATCTGCCAGGGAGGGTATTCCTTTTCCCCGCCGTTGACCTTGTAGATATATTTCCTAACATATTTCACGGGGTCGGGCACGATTTCTACAAGATCGGGTTGGAGGACCCACAACTGTGTCGGCTTGCCGTCGACGAACTCATCCAACAGAATGTAAGCGTTACCAGTTGATTCAAGGCCGACCATCATCTTCTCAAAGAACTGCATCCGGCTGCGCTGTGGATTCGGTCGTTGTAGGAGGTCTAGTACGGGATGTGTGTAAACTTCAATCCGACGCCATTTCTTTGTCGTCCTACTCACTCTGTAGAGGTGCATTGGGGTTTTGGCGCACGTCCGCTGGATATAAGCGATGCACGAATAAGCGGTTGCGTTTATCGCATATCGGATGAACGAGCCGTAATCGTCCGGCTGGACCATCCCGAATTCGAGCGTTGCCTCGTCAATGTGGGGACCAAGAAAGGTGGGGGCTTTTTCAACCCACTTACGCAGTTCTGTAGTTGCTATCTCTTTGGCGGTAGGAGGCACAGTCAATCCCCCAGCTAAATCACCCAAAGCCGAGGTTCGTGATTCGGCTTGCGGCGAATCATCGTAATAAGCATGGCCAATGCGGTAGCGCGGTCGGATTTGCCGTGCTTGGGATGGTCGAATCTTATGCCGGACATCGTTTCCTTGGTGATAAGCGTCATAAGCTCGGTTTCCATAGCCTTGCATTCAGGATCGTTCAAGGGCCACTTTATCTGACCGTTGTGTATCGTCTGATACAGGTTGGTTGCTAGTTCGGTGTTGATGGCCTGCGTAATGTGCAGTTCCTCGATATGAATCCCAGACCGCGAGGCGCGTTCCATCAGCGAAGCAGTCTGGTGTTGGTCCACAACATACTGCACGGGATGGAAAACGTTGTGCGCAAACAAGACTTCGCGCTCAATATCGCTCATCTGGATCGGCTTCTTGGGTTGCGGTATAAGGGTCTTGATGTAGTCCAGATAAATCAGCGAGGTCTCGGGATCGCGGTGTCCTATAACAATACAGGTGTTGTCATTCTTCAAGCCCACATCACAGCACCAGACGTGTCGAACGCCGGGCAGGGCAGTGGTCCTTAGTTGCAGGTCTTTATCCTGACAGCGAGCGATGTCTTCAGGACCAATAAGCGATGTGGCATCCGACACCCATCTGTTCAAATGCCATCTGGCGAACTCCATAGGGGTCATTACCTGGCGTTCGCGCTCTAGGTACACAGGGTCTTTCGCGCTCGGCAGAAGGTTCTCGAAGCTCCACCACATATAGAAGCGGGGGTCCGATTTCAACCCCTTGATGATAATCTCGTCAACCACCGAGTCATCGAAATCGGTGCCGTACTGCTCTTGCACGGCTTTCTGATATATCTCACGAAGAATCGAGTTCAAGACACCAGCGGTTGACGTGATCATGAGTTGGGCATCGGGAATCTTGCCCATCGAGGTCTGGATAGCCACATACAACTCGCGTTCGCGCTGCCCGTGCATCTCGTCAAAATGGACGAAAAAGGGCCGCATTCCGTGAGCCGTAATGTCTTCCGCGGAGATACAGCAGTACGTTGCTTCGGTGGGAAGCACACGAATGTCGTCGCCTTTGCGACTGATCTTCACGAACTTCATAAGCTCGGGGTTCCGTTGCAGCGGAGCTGCGACATCCCTCCAAGCCCTGGTTGCCTGGTCCTTGGAGTTCGCGCTGGCGAATAACTCAGCGTTTCGTGGAGCGGTAAGGAGTTTGTGAAGCGCGATCGCCGCTCCGATTCGCGTTTTCCCATTCCCCTTCGGCAGCCCTAAGACGACGATCTGGTAGCGCAGGCGATTATCCACTCGGGAGTACAGGGGATTTAGTATCTTCTCAATCTGCCAGGGGAAGAGCTTGATCGGCTTCAGGGTTTCAGATTCGATGTAATACCGCTGGATGAATTCCAGGGGCCTAGGCCGGTAGTAATCCGCCCAGGCTTCATAGTCCACATAGCGTTGTCGTGTCATGGGTGATCAACCGGGATGGACAATATCCCGTCCGGTGTTGCAGATTTGATCCGCGCCCGGGCTACGGGGGTGAGTCCTAGCTTGTCGCAGGTATCTTCATAGTCCCGCATCAGGGCTCGGAGGTCTTTGAAAAGCGGCTGGGCCTTCACTGTGGGCGATTGCCCCTTCTTCCCGGGTTCGTAGATGAAATAGTCAACCTTGCCGAAGTAGATATGTGCGCGGGAGATCAACACGGCAAGATTCGCTAGATGCTGGATTAGCAGTTCATCGCCCTTCACATAGTTGGGGATGAACTCGGGAACCTGTTTGGTGATGGAATCGTACACTTGCTGGAGTAAGACGCAGGAACCGTCGGCGCGATACTCGGGACATTTCGGGCCGGCAATGCAGTTCTTACAGGCCATGAACGCGGGGACGGGAAGCGTGATTTCGTCTTTCTTTTTTA